>JAYTML010000562.1:0-9923 GCA_043728655.1 Chthoniobacter sp.
CGCCACGCCCTGCGCGCGATTCATCTCCACCAGCAAATCCACCAGCCGCCCCGCGTTCACCCGGTCGAGCGCCCCGGTCGGCTCATCCGCGAGCAGCAGCTTCGGCTGATTGATCAGCGCCCGCGCCACCGCCACGCGCTGCCTTTCCCCACCCGAAAGCTGCCCCGGCCGATGATGCAGCCGGTGCTCCAGCCCCACCGCCGCCAGCAGCTCCTCCGCCCGCGCACGCAGCGCCCGCCGATCCCCGCCCGGCTGCGCCAGCGTCGGCACCAGCACGTTTTCCAGCACCGTGCATTGCGGCAGCAGATGATGAAGCTGGAAGATGAACCCGACCGTCGTGCTCCGATACGCCGCCACCTCCGCCTCGCCCAGCTTCTCCACATCGCGCCCCTCCACCAGCACCTCCCCCGCATCCGCCCGATCCAGCGCGCCCACGATATTCAGCACCGTGCTCTTCCCCGAGCCCGACGGCCCGACAATCGCCACCGTCTCCCCCGCCGCCACGCTCAGGTCCACGCCGCGCAGCACATTCACCGCATCGCCCCCGTCAGGAGCGCCGTAGGTTTTCGTCAGGTTTTTGATTTCGAGCAGCATGGCGGGGATTGACTCACGCAAAGGCGCACAGGCGCAAAGGTTCTTTCGGACGCAGCGAGGAAAATAAGCTCCGTCATCCCGAGCGGAGTTCCGCGTGGGCGAAGGCGGGGCGGAACGCAGTCGAGAGCCGAGTCCACGAGACAGCGCCGGGGCGTAGGCGGGAGGCGCAAACCTCGGCCGTCCGTTCCAGCGCAATACGTGATCGGACATCCGGGGTCCCTCGACTCCGTTACACTCCGCTCGGGATGACACGCGGTGAGAGTTTTCATCCCTCCGCATCCACCCACCGCCGGGCCTTCATCTCGAAGCGCGGGAGCGAATTCGCCGCCACGCGCGCCACCGGGATGCGCAGCGAAAACGCCGTCGTCAGCGCGCGCTCCAGCTTCCCGACCGCCGCCTCGTCACCGCACTCGATTTTCAACCCCACCTCCGTCAGCGCACCGCGCCGGCTCACCTCCACGCGATACTCCGCGATCTCGGGCAGCGAGCGCACCACCGCATCCACCGCGCTCGGGTAGATATTCACGCCGCGCACCACGATCATGTCATCCGCGCGGCCGATGATCCCGCCCTCCAGCACCATGCCCGCCACACCCGCGGCCTGCTTCACGAGATCGCCCGTGCGATACCGCAGCACCGGCGCGCCGATGCGCCCGAGCGTCGTCAGCACCAGCTCTCCCACGCCGCCGGGAGCCACCGGCGCGCCGGTCTCCGGCTCCACGATTTCCGCGAAATACGACTCCTCGATCACCCGCAGCGAGCCCTCGCCGTCCGCGTCCTGGAGCGCCACCGGACCGACCTCCGTCATCCCGTAGTGATCGATCACCCGCGCGCCATTCCACGCCGCGCTGATCCGCTCGCGCACATGCGGCACGCTCCCGCCCGGCTCGCCGGCCACGATGATTTTCCTCACCGCCGACTCGCGCAGATCGATCCCCTCGCCCGCGGCGGCCTCGGCCAGACGCAGCGCATAGGTCGGCGTGCAGCACAGCACCGTCGCCCGATGCTGGATCATCGCCCGCAGCCGCGCCGCGCTGCTCAGCCCGCCGCCCGGCAGGCAGAGGAAGCCGAGCTTGGCCGCCGCCTCGAACGCCGTCCAAAACCCGAGAAACGGCCCGAACGAAAACGCGAAGTAAATCCGGTCGCCCGCCGCCAGCCCGGCGGCGCGGTAGATATGCGCCCAATTTCCCAGCATCCAGCCCCAGCTCTCCGCGGTATCGAGGCAGATCAGCGGCCGGCCCGTCGTCCCGGTCGTCTGGCAAAAGCGGCTGTAGCGCTCGATCGGGTACGTGAGATTGCTGCCGTACGGCGGATGCATCGCCTGGTCCGCGACGAGTTCCTGCTTGTGCGTGAAACTCACGCGTTTCGAGAAATCCCCGACGCTCGCGAGATTGTCCGCCGTCACGCCATCCGCCGCTAGCCGCTTCGTGTAAAAGCGGTTGCCCGGCGTGATCGCCGCGAGGAGCGCGCGGAGTTGATCGAGTTGCGACGCCATTTTTCGCTCCAGCGGGACCGCCGCGACTCAGAGCACCTTCGTCTCGACCGCAGCCACCACCGGCTTCTTCGGCGCAGGCGGCGCAGGCTTGAACTTCGTCACCAGCGCCCCGCCGATCACCGCCAGCACCATGCCCAGCCAGAACGGCGCGCGGATCGCACCAAGCCCGCCCTCCGGCGGATGCGTGGCAAGCGCCACGATCGCGTTCACGACCGGCGCGCCGGAAAAGACAATCGTCATCACCACTGCGGGGTTCCCTTTCGCCCCAAACGCCAGCAGCACGCCAAACGCGCCGATCGCACCGACGATGCCCGCGATGAGCGACCAAGCCATCCCCTTCACCGGGTAGCTCCAGTTTGCCCCGCTCAGCACCAGCATCGCCAGCGGCGCGAGCACGGCCACCAGGAAGTAGGCGATGCCTACGAAAAGGAACGCCTTCATCCGCCCATTGGCGGCGTCCTGCATACCGAGCTGGCCGGTGTGGAGGAAAATGCCATAGACGCCCCAGGAGACGACGGTGAGGAGGGCGAAGGCGAGCCAGGTCATTCCGGGTTCGGATTGGGAAGCGGGAGGCATAGGTGGGTGTGGGTGGTTTTTGTGGTCCGGTTTCTTAATCGTAATCTTACTCCTAATCTTAATCCCAAAACCGCCCTGAGTCGGACGATGAAGATCAGGAGTAAGATTAGGAAGTTGAGCCCTGCGGCGTGAGCATTTCTTTCGGAGCGGGTGTGATCTGCGCGCGGATGCGCTCGGGAATCTGCACCGGCACGAGCTTCCCGGTCGCCTTGTCCACCGTCGCGCATACCGCCGCGATCGTGCCGCGCGCGACCTCGCCGCCGTCTGCGGCTCTGCGAAAAGTGAACTGGTACCGGATCGACCGCGCACGCACCTCGGCGACGACCAGATGAATCTCCACCTCGTCCTCGAACCGCAGCGGCGCGCGGTAGTCGCACGATGCGCTGACCCGCGGCCAGCCGGTCGTCCCCGCCTCGTCGTGCCCGTGGATCGTGAAGCCGAGCGAGCGAAAGAACGCGTGCTCCGTCGCCTCCATCATCCGGAAGAAATTTGCGAAATGGACGATCCCCGCCATGTCCGTCTCGGCAAATTCCACGCGGCGGGTGAGCTTAAATTCGTGAGGCATCGGCGCGGGAGATTATCGGGCGGGGGAGGAAACGGAATGACGGAATTTTTCCAAATGACGAAATGAGGGAGGAAGGGAAGCCCCTTTCAAGACTTCCGTGATTCTGTTTTCAAAAACTCCGCCGTCAGCGCCACGAAACGCTCCGCCATCCGCGGCATGGAAAACTCCCGCTCCACCGCCGCCCGCCCGCGCGCGCCCATCTCGCGGGCCTCCGTGGGGGCCGCGAGCAGCTTTTCCCAGCCGTCCGCCAGCGCCTCGGCGCTGCCCGGCTCGCACAGAATCCCGCCGCCCGTCGCCTCGACCAGCTCGGGAAACGCCGCGCACCGCGGCTGCACCACCGGCACGCCCGCAGCCCACGCCTCGATGAGGTAAAGCCCGAACGCCTCGCCATAACTCGCGGGCACCGAAAGCAGCGTCAGGCTTTGCAAAAACGCCGCCTTCTCCTCCCGGCTCACGTTCGGCAGGAACTCCGCATCGCCCGCCAGCCCGGCCTCGACCAGCCTTTGCCGCAAGGCCGTCACATACACCTCGTCCGCATCCGTCATCGCGCCCGCGCAGCGCAGCCGCACATCGGGAAAGCGCCCGCGCTTCTTCAGCATAATGAACGCCTCGACGACCAGCCCCAGCCCCTTCCCCGGGATGAACCGCGCAAGATAGCCGATCGCCGGTTGAGCGTTGAGCGTTGGGCGTTGAGCATTGGGCGTTTCCCCGATCGCCACCCCATTCGGAATCACTCGCAGCTTCCCCTCCTCGATCCGCATCCGCCCGCCCATCAGCTCCGCGTAATACCGGCTCGGCGCGATGCACGCATCCACGTCGCGCGCCCGCGCGCCCATCGCTTCCCACGAGCGCGTCCGCCACGGCTCCGGCAGCCCGTCGAGAAAACTGTCCTCGCCTTGCAGCGACGCCAGCACCGGCACGCCCAGCGCCTCCTTGATCCGCCGCGCCAATCCCACCAGCAACGCCGTCGAAAGCCACACCGCATCCGGCCGATGCTCGCGCAGCCACTCGATCAGCTTCTCCAGCTCCTTCGCCTGATGCCCATGCTCGCCTTGCAGCATCGAGAGCGTCAGCTCGCCCACGTCCGCCGTCGCCGTCATGCCGGTCTGTTTGCCCGCGAGCCGCAGCAGCCCGCGCGCATTCAGCAGCCGGTCGAGCCAGCGCGGCGTGTGGCGGAAAAGCGCGAGCTTCTGCTGCAGATAGACATTCACGCCGCCGAAAAAGATCTCCGAGTCCGGGCTCGCCGCGCCCTCGTCGAGCGTGAGCGGCAGATACATCGGCAGCATCACCGCGTCGTGCCCCTGGCGGATCAGTTCCTTCGCCAGCGCATTGTCGCGCATGCACACGCCGCAGTAGTAGCTGCCCGTGCCGGGCGTGAGCAGGACGATCTTCATTCACCCCGCAGGTCGTAGCAGATGATCCGCCGCTTCGTCCCGCCACCACCCGGCTGGTTCTGGCAGATGAAAAGACGCCCATCGCTGATCACCGGCGGCGTCCACGTCTCGGGCGCGTGGAAAAGTTTCGCGTGTGCCTTCACCGCCGCGCCGGCCGGTGAAAGATCGAGCCACGCGAGATCACCGTTTTCGCCAAGGCACAGAAACGCGCCGTCCGCACGCACCAGCGACGCGCGCTGAAACTTCCCGCCGAGATCGTCGCGCCACCGCTCCTTGCCCGTAGCCAGATCGTAGCACGCCAGCTCCGCATTCTGCTGATGCATGCCGGCGAAGCCGTAGAGCGCGCCCTCATGCGCCACGGCCGTGACGATGTAGGTGTCGAATTTCGGGGCCCGCCACGCCGCCTTCGCCGAAAAGTCCGGCGCGATCTCCACGCACATCCCGCCCTCGGTGTAAGCCTCCGCCACAAACACGCGCGAACCCACCGCGACAGGCGCCGAGATGCTCGCGCTGGCAAACATCTTCGCCCGGTGCGGCGTCGCGCTCAGCACGGCCCCGGTCTTCGCGTCGATGACGAGCAGCCCGCCCGTGGCCGGATCATCCATCCCGCCCTGATACGCGAGCACGCACTCGCGTCCGTGGATCGTCGCGCCGACCGGAGACGAGTAGCTGGAACCCCACGCATGTTTCGCTGCCCACACTTCCTTTCCCGTCGCGGCATCGAAGGCGACGACGGATTTCCGATCGCGCGTGCCGAGCGACACGATCACCCGATCGCCGATCACAAGCGGCGTGCCGCCCTGGCCGAAGAACGTCGGCAACAGCTCATAGTCCGCCGCCAGGTCCCGCTTCCACACGACCTTGCCGGTCGCGAGGTCGATGCAGTGCAGGATGCTGGAAATGCCCAGCGTGAAAACGCGCCCGCCGGCAATCGTGGGATTCGTGCATGGGCCGGAACCGCCGCCCTGGTTCGGCGTGTACGGCGCGGCGTAGCTCATGAGCCACACTCGCGCGCCGGTCGCCGCGTCGAGCGCCTCGACGGTTTCCATTTCACCCGCACCGTAGAAGACGACCGCTTTCCCGCCGCTCACCGCCGGCGCCCCATGCCCCACGCCCTTCGGCGATTCCCACAGCTTGCGCGGCCCATCCTTCGCCCACTCGTGCCGCAGTCCGGCCTCAGTGCTTGTGTTGTCGTACTTCGGTCCGAGGAAATGCGGCCAGTCCGCCGCAAAAGCACCCACGCCGAAAAGTCCAAGCACAGCCGCCAGTCCGCGCGTCTTCATGCAGCGACGCGAGCGGGAGCGCGACCGTGCGGAAGCTCCGCGGGGAGCGCGGCGAACTCACTCATCGCCGCGTACAGCTCCGTAAAATCGCGCTCGAAAAGATCGCCGATCAGCGAATCCGTGAGCCGCCCGCGATGCTGCGGATACGCCTTCAGCATCCGCCCGAACGAAAAGCCCGGATCGTAAAACGCATAGACCAGCTTCCGCATGTTCTCGATCGCCGTGCAAAGCTGCCTCCCATAATCGTCGAACCGCGCGCCGCTGGTGTCGCCCGCCGCCAGCGCGGCATCCACCGCGTCCGCCGCCATCTCGCCGCTTTTCAGCGCCAGGAAAACTCCGCTGGAAAACACCGGATCGAGAAAGGCAAACGCATCGCCCGCGAGCAGCAGCCCGTCCGCCGCGCAGAACTTCGAGCGGTAGGAAAATTCGCTCGTCACCCAGTATTCGCCAAATTGCGCGCCCGTGCTGAGGTGGTCCTTGATCCACTCATTGCGCCCGATCTCGCGGCACATGATCTCCGCCGGATCTTTCGACTCGGAAAAAAGGTAGTCCTTCTCCGCCACGATCCCGACGCTGACGACGTCGTTCTTCAGCGGGATGTACCAAAACCACCCGCGCCCCCCGACGTACGCCACCGTCGTGTTTCCCTCGTCGATTCCCGGGTCGCGTTTCGCCCCGCGAAAGTACGTCCACACCGCCAGCTTGTTGAGCTGCACATCCTTCACCCGCCAGCCGTCGCGCGCCGTCGCCACCTGCTCACGGCCCGAGCAGTCGATCGTCATCGGCGCGAAAATCTGCCGCGTTTCGCCGTCCGGCCCCACTGCCTCGACGCCGACCACGCGCCCGCCGTCGTCCTTGATCACGCGCTTCACCGCCGTCTCCTCGCGCACCTCCGCGCCCTTTGCCTGCGCGTTGTTCAGCAGCATCAGGTCAAAGTCCGCGCGCTCCACCTGCCAGGTCGTCGAGCTCGGGTGATCGTAGTGCTGGAAGAAGTAAAACGGCTGCGACTGCCGGCCGTCCTGCGTCACAAACTGCACGCTGTATTTCTTCGTGTAGGCGATCCGCTCCATCTCCCCCACCAGCCCGAGCCGGTTCAGCGTGAACCAGCAGAATGGCATCATCGACTCGCCGATGTGATAGCGCGGAAACTTCTCCTTTTCGAGGATCAGCACGCGCCGCCCTTTCTCCGCCAGCAGCGCGCCCGCCGTAGCCCCGGCAGGGCCGCCGCCGATGATGATTACGTCGGGATTTTCGGACTGCGTCGGGCTGGTCATGCGGATGCAGGAGGATTCGCTCGGCAGGAAATCACGGACGCAGGACTTCCACGATCCGCGCCAGCACCCGCCCGTCGTCTCCGAGCAGGACATTGCTCCGGCCGTAGAGCGTGTGCGCCCCTTCCAGGTCGAAATGCGCGTCCATCACCGAGTCCGGCGCGAGTTTCAAAAACGCGCGCGGCTCGCTGCGATAGCTCACGGCATGGGCATTGAGCAGCCCGCCGAGCGGCTGGCGGCCCTCCAGGATGAGCGCCCGCAGGGGTACGTCGAAAGCGGCGAGATTGATCTCGATCGCCCCGTATTCGACCGGCAGCCCGCTGTCCCTCGCACACAGCAGCACCTCGCGCCGGTAGGCATCCCCATCCGTCTCGCGATGCAGCACGCGCAGCGTCATCGGCGCACCGTGAAACTCCTCCAGCCGCGATGTCATATCGCCGTTGTGGACGAGCAGCGAGCGATACGGCTCCGGCATCGCAGCCCCCTCGATGATCTCGCACTCCGGCAGCGGATGCCCGCCCGCCTCGCAGAAGTGCGAGAGCGGAAAAAGCAGGTCGGCGGTCAGGTCAGCGGCGATCATGTGTAACGGGCATTTTGATGCTGAGGCAGGAAGAACGCGTGAAGGATCACGTCGATCTTCAGCAGCGCATCGCGGGTCAGGACCAGCCAGTCCCCTTGCTCGGAGAGCAGGCCGCGGCGAGTCAGCTCGGCGAGCTGCTGATTGAAGCGCTCCGCGATCACGACCGCGAATTTCTCCCGGAAATAGCTCTGGCTCACGCGCCCGAGTTTTAGCTGCAGGATCAGCTCGCGGATCATCCGCTCCTCCTCGGTCGTCACCAGCGCGCGACCAATGGGCAGCTCCCCGCGCCGCACCGCCTCGGTGTAGGTTTCAAAGTCCGGCAGGTTCTGGAAATGCACGCCCGCGACGTGGCTGAAGCTCGCCACGCCCAGCCCGAGTAAATCCGCGCCCTGCCACAGCAGATCGCGGTAGAGAAACTTCGTCTTCTGCGGATCGCGAACCGCCGTCGTCGCGCTCGTCACCGTGTAGCCCGCGCCCTCCAGCGCGGTGAAAGCCTCATCCACCCACCGCCGCTTCGTGTGCCAGTCGGCCACCGGCGCGACCAGTTTCCCCTCGGTCTTCATCTGCTGGTAGATCGTCGTGTTGTACGGGATTTCCATCTGGTAGATCGTCACCGAGTCCGGCTGCAGCTCGATCGTCTTGGCGATGTTCCGCTGCCAGTTCGCGTCGGTCTCCTCGATCATCCCCGCGATGAGATCGATATTGATCTGCGGGAAGCCGATCTTCCGCGCAAAGTCATACGCCCGGTAGATCTCATCCTCCCGGTGCGCGCGCCCGTTGATCTCCAGCAGGTGCTTGTCGAAATTCTCCACGCCCAGCGAAAGCCGCGTCACCCCGATGTCGCGGATCGCGCTCAGCTTCGCCTCCGTCAGCGTCCCCGGCTCGGCCTCGAATGCCACTTCCTCCGCCTCGTCCCACGGCAGCAGCTCCTTCATCCGGTCGGTCAGCGCCTTGAGCTGCGCGACCGACAGGTAGCTCGGCGTGCCGCCGCCGAAATAGACAAACTTCGGCTTCCGCCCCGCGATCCGCGGCGTCGCCGCATAGCGCGCCAGCTCCTGCATCCCGAGATCGAGGTAGCCCTTGATGTCCTCCGCATTCTTGTCCGTATAAACGCGAAAGTAGCAGAAGTGGCAGCGCTTCCGGCAAAACGGGATGTGGAAATAAACGCCGAGCGGCACCCCGGCCGGCGCGGGCGCGGCGAGCGCCCGATCCACCTCGCCGGCCTTCTCCTTTTGCCAGAACGAGAACGGCGGATAGTTGGCGACGAAGTAGTTGCCAGCCGTGGTTTCATCCCCATCGGCGAGGAGTCGGTCGAAAGTTTCTGTCTTCATATTCGCGGGTTTCGGGGAACGGGCGCGACCGTCGCGCAACCGTCCCCGCCGCGCAACGGAATAGTGTGTGTGCGTATTAAATGGCGCTTCGCGGCACTGCTGTGCTGTGGGACAGGCTTCCAGCCTGTCGGAGTGGGGCAGGCTTCCCAGCCTGCCCGAGTGAAAACAGAAAACGCGCGTCTCCCCGGCAGGCACGGATGCCCGCCGCACCCCGACAGGCTGGGAAGCCTGTCCCACTACTTCGCGCCGAAGCAATAGACGCTGCCGTCCTCGGCGCCGATGACGATCCGGCCATCGGCCACCGCGGGCGAGGCCGTGACGGCGGCGCCGATTTCGTAGGCCCAGCGCTCCTTGCCGTCGGCGAGGCCGACGCAGTAGAGGCGGCCGTCGCCCGAGCCCACGATGATCGCGTCGCCGCAGACCACGGGTGAGCTTTCCACCTCGCCGCGGGTCTGGAAGGTCCACACGCCCTTGCCCGACGCGCGGTCAATGCAGTGCAGCCGCTTGTCGCGGCCGCCGATGATCACGCGGTCGGCGGTCACGGCGGCGGAGGAAAAGTAAGGGAAGCTGCGGTCGCGGTATTTCCATTTCAGGTCGCCGCCTTTCGGGTCGAAGGCGATGACGAGATTGCCGTAGTTGCCGACGTAGCCGAGGCCGTCGGCGGTGGCGACGGACGACGCGATGTAGGCGTCGCTTTCGATCTGCCGCAGCTCCTTGCCGTCGGCGAGCTGGAGCACGTGGATGTAGCTGTCGCAGCCGCCGAAGATGATCTCGCCGCCCGCAGTGATGGCGGGCGTGCCGTTGATGTAATTGTCCGTGCCGTGCTTCCACACG
>JAYTML010000563.1:0-14825 GCA_043728655.1 Chthoniobacter sp.
CGGACAGCTATTTTGTGAACGACGTGCGGACGGCGTCGCTCGCGCTGGGCGGGCTGCGGGACAAGCGCGCGGCGCTTTCAGCGGAGGAGACGGCGAAGCCGCTCGCGGCGCTCGAACGGAGTTTCCGGCTGCTCGAAAGCGGGCATGACGTGGCGGAGGTGTATGAGGGGCTGAATCATCTCGCGACGGTGGAGAAGTGGGAGATTTTCAACCCAGGGGCGCGCACGGCGAATCCGCATGATTGGAAATGGATCGAGGCTCGGATGCGTGTGCTGCCGGAGCTGCTCGGCAAGGCGCTGACGACTCAGGAAATCAAGCCGGTCGCCGACAAGGTGAAGGAGATCATCTGGAAGGCGATGGCGGACCCGGCGACGGTGCGGACGAATCAGGAGATGGAGCAGCGCTTCAAGCCGGAGCGTGCGCCACAGAGCGCATCGAAGGACGCCGTGGCGTTGGCGGCGATGATGAGGCAGGCGCTCGATTTTTTGCGGAAGCCGATGGACGAGGCGCGCAAGGAACTCGCGCAGATGGCGCCGACGCTCAAGGAGATGATGGCGCAGCTCGCGAAGGAGACGGAGGAACTGAAAAAGGAGACCGTGGAGCAGGCCGACAAGGTGAACGACAAGCAGCCGGCCGAGGCCAGGGCGGAGGCGAAGCACGCGCTCGCCGCGCAGCAGAAGCTGAATGAAAAGGTCGATGCGCTGAAGGATGCGATCCGCGCCGATGCGAATACGCAGAATGTGATGAACAAGGACGCCCGCGAGCGGGCGCGCGATGCGGACGATGCGCTGGCGATGCTCAGGGAGCCGCCGCCCCGCGCCGCGGAAGACCTCGCACGCGCGGTGCAAAGCGAGCTGCCGGCGGCGAAGGAGCAGGCGCTGACGCAGGCGGCGAACCAGCAGCAGAAGCTGGCCGACGCGCTGAACCAGCTCGCGGAGCACTACGACAATCTGGAGAAGGGCAAGGCCGACGAGACGCGCACGGCGCTCCGCGCGACCGAGGAGGAAAACGGGATCAAGGCGGAACTCGACCAGCAGTTTGCCAAGGCGGAGCAGCTCGCGCAGATGGCGCAGCAGTCGCCGGCGGAGATGCTCGCGCAGCTCGAGAAGGCGCTGGCTCAGAATCCGCAGATGGCGCAGGAGCTGAGCGCGATTTCGCAGAACACGCTGAAGGGTGCGACCGAGAAGCTGGAGCAGGCGAGCGGGCAGGAGAATGCCGTGGCGCAGCAGGTGAACGCAGCGGCCAATCCGAGTGCGCCGCAGAGCGCGAAGCAGGCGGCGGAGAAGGCCGCCGAGGCCGCGAAGCAGGCCGTGCAGGCCGCGGAGAGCGCGAAGCAGGCGGCGGACAGCGCGGTGCAGTCTGCGAAGGCGGCGGGCAACCCGGCGGCGGCGGATCAGGGGCGTGAGGCGCGTGCCAAGGCCGAGGAGGCGGCCCAGAGCGCGCAGCAGGCGGTGCAGTCCGCGCAGCAGGCCGCGCAGCAGGAGGGGCAGCCGCAGCAGATGGCGGAGAGTGCGAAGCAGGCTGCGCAGCAGGCGGGCGAAGCGGCGGCCAAGGCGCAGCAGGCGGCACAGGCCGCGCAGCAGGCGCAGGCGACGGCGCAGCAGGGTGCGCAGAAGGGTGGCGAGCCGCAGGCGCAGAATCAGGAAAGCTCGAAGCAGGCGGCGTCTGCCCAGCAGTCGGCGCAGAAGGCGGCCCAGGCTGCGCAGACGGCGGAGGCTGCCGCCAAGCAGGCGGCGGCGATGGCCCAGCAGTCGCAGATGGTGCAAAACGCGGCGCAACCGAATGGGCAACAGCCAGCCGGCCAGCAGCCTGCGGCGGCAAATCCGCAACTGGCGCAGGCGGCGCAGGCGCAGCCAGCGATCGCGCAGGCGGCGGGCGAGGCGGGAAGCGAGATTTCGCGTGCGGGCCGGCATGAGGAGAGGCTGCAAAACATGGCGGCTGGGGAGCAGCTCCAGCAGCTCGGCAGCGCTGTCCAGCAGACGGCGGAGCAGCAGGTGCCTGCGGCGCAGCAGGCGCTCGCCCAGGCGGAGCAGGCGGCGCAGGCGCAGGGAGCGGTGAACGCGGCGAATGCGGAGCTGAAGAGTCAGCTGGGCCGACTGGCCGCCGCGCAGAATTCCAGTCCGCAGCCGAGCCAGCAGAGTCCGCAAAGCGGCCAGCAGCCGGCGGCGCAGCAGGCGCAGGCCGGCCAGCCGCAGGCCGCTCAGCAAAGTGGGCAGCAGCCCGGCCAGCAGGCGGGCCAGCAGCCGGCGGCGCCTCCCGGCGTTCAGCAGCCGGGCGAGCAGGGTGCGGCTCCGGCTTCACCCCAGGAGCAGGTGTGGATGGCGCGGACGCTCGACGCGCTCGATGCCGCGCTCAATGCGCAGGCCGCGCAGAACGGTGACCCGCAGGCTTCGCAAAGCCAGCCGGGTCAGGAGGGCCAGCAAGGTCAGCAGCCGGGACAGGGACAGCAGCCTGGGCAGGGCCAGCAGCCGGGACAGGGACAGCAGCCCGGCCAGGGTGAGGCGCAGAGCGCGGCGCAGTCCGCGATGGCGGCCGCGGCGCAGGCGGCGGCGGCGGCGATGAAGGCCGGACGCTCCGAGCAGGCTTCCGAGCAGCCGGGCGGGCCGATGGCGCAGGGCGGGCAGCAGGCGATGTCGAAAGGCGGCGCGCAGGCGCAGGCTGCTGGCATGGCGCACGGCGCACTGGCCGACGCGAAGAACAAGAACGGCGACTGGGGCAAGCTGCCGAAGAAGATGGCGGAGCAGCTCACGCAGGGGCAGCGCGAAGGCGTCGCGGGTGAGTATCGCAACCAGATCGAGACGTATTACCGCGTGATCGCGGAGAAATCGAAGAAGCCATGATGGGATTTTCGATTTTCGATTTTCGATTCTCGATTGGCCGCGGCCTCGCGCGCTGGGCTTGTGTGGCGGCGCTCGCGGGCGCGTGCTTTTCACCCGAAGCGGCGCTGGCTCAGGGGAAGGTGGATGACGCTTTGAAAAAGGCGACGGGCTATCTGCTCTCGCAGCAGTTGCCGGATGGCGGGATTCACAACAGGCAGCGCAATGAGACGGCGATGACTTCGCTGGCGGTGCTGGCGCTGGCTTCGTGCGGGCATCAGCCCGGCGATCCGACGCCGGAGGGGCAGGCGATGCGAAAGGCGCTGGCGTTTGTGCTGCGGCCCGAGGGGCAGACGAAGGACGGCTACTTCGGACAGGCGGACGGCTCGCGGATGTACGGCCACGGGATCATCACGCTGATGCTCGCGGAGATGCTCGGGATGGGTGGGGATGTGAAGCAGGACGAGATCATCCGCGAGAAATGCCGGCTCGCGCTGGACCTGATCCTGCGCGCGCAGAAGGTGCGGAAGAACGACGCGAACGCAGGCGGCTGGCGCTACTCACCGGACGCGGGCGACTCGGACATGTCCGTGACCGTGTGGCAGACGATGGCGCTGCGCGCGGCGAAGAATGCGGGCATCGACGTGCCGCGGCAGGCGATCGACGACGCGGTGAAGTACATGAAGGGGCTTTACTCGCCGGAGGGTGACAGGAAGGGGAAAGGCCGGCCGGGAGGCTTTGGCTATCAGGGCGCGGGGCGCGAAATCTCGACGACGGCGGAGGGTCTGCTGGCGATGCAGGTCTGCGGCGAATACGAGGCGGAGGAGACGATCGGAGCCGCGGAGCGCCTGCTCCGGGACGGCGTGCGGCAGGGTGAGCGCTGGTTTTTTTACACCACCTACTACTACGCGCAGGGCATGTATCAGCGCGGCGGGAAGCACGCGGAGGAGGGGACAAAGGTGGTGTCCGAGCTGCTGCTGCCGCTCCAGTCGCGCGAGGGCTGGTGGGAGGGGATGAATGGCGAGGAGCGGCAGGGCGGCAAGGTGTATGCGACCTCGATGGCTGTGCTCAGCCTCGCGGTGAAGAACCACTTTCTGCCGATCTACCAGCGCTGACGGGCGGGCGGCCGCTACTTCCCAGGCGTGAGCGTGAGGGATTTGCGGAGGGGATCGAAGTTTGGGAAGAAGGCCTCGATCGTGTAGGTCTCGCCGGCAACGAAGTCGCGCGTGGAGACGGTCGCGGCGTATTCGAGGCGCTCGCCGGGATTGATGGTGACGAGGGTGGGGTCGTTGGAGAAGGACTGGTCCTCGGACCATTGAAGCACGCGCTTGCCAGCCTTGTTTTTGACCAGCACCTCGATGCGCTGGGTCGTGGGGAAGTCGAGTTGCAGGAGGGTCTTTCCCTTGTTCGCGAGGGTCACGGCGACTTTGACCTCGCGGTTTTCCGGGAGCTTCACCGCGGCGGGTTCGGCCGTGACGGTCATCGTGAGCTGCTTGAAATTGACGGATTTCACCTTCGGCGCGACCGGCTCCTTTGCGCCGCCAAAGGGGTGCAGCAGGCGGTGAATGAGGGTGGGTTTCGGCGGGGCGGGTGGCACCTCCTCGGCGGCGTGCGCGGTGAGCGAAAGCGCGGCCAGGGCGGGGAGAAGCGGGCGGAATTTCATCGCGCTCATGTAATGGGACGATTGGGGGTTGGCAAATGGCATCCCGTGCCGCGAGACTCCCCCCGCCATGAAAATCGCGCTCCGCTTTCTCCCCGCCGTGCTCGCACTCGCCTGCCTCGGCATGGGGAGCAAACCTTCGGTGAGCGTGCGCTTTTACGCGGAGGCGAATGCACGCGACGGGGCGTCGTTTTCCACTCCGGTCCAGCTCCACTTTCCGGAGCGCGCGGCGCATATCGAGAAGATCCCGGCGGTGAATGAGCGGAACATCAAGGCGATCTATCCGTTTCAAGCGGCGGATGGCTCGTGGGGCGCGTCGTTTACCCTGGACGAGTCGGGACGCTTCCGTCTCGAAACCGTGAGCACGGATCGGCGCGGGAGTTCGATGGTGGTTTTTGTGAGCACGAAAAATGGCGTGCATCAGGTGATCGACATGATCATCGACAAGCCGGTGCGCGACGGGATCATCACGATCCCGCGGGGCCTGACGGAGCTGGAGATGGCGGCGCTGACAAAGGAATTCCCGCCGATGGTGGGGAAGAAAAAGTGAGCGCGGCGCGCGGCGCGGTGCGGCTCCCGGAATGAACGACTACCTCCCGCTGCTGCTGGCCGTCGCGCCGGTGTTTGCGATCGTCGGTGCGGGTTGGGGGATTCGCCGGATCGGATGGCTGAGCGAGGAGGCGGATGCGAGCCTGCTGCGCGTCGTGGTGAACCTGCTTTTCCCGTGTCTCATCCTCGACACGATCCTCGGCAACCGCGCGCTCGACGAGGCGGGGAATATCCTGCTCGCGCCCGCGGCGGGCTTTGCGACGGTGGCGCTGGGCTACGGGCTGTGCCTGCTGGCGGCGCCGCTCTTTGGCGTGCGCGATCCGCGGCAGCGGCGGACGTTTGCGTTCACGACGGGCATTTACAATTACGGCTACATCGCGCTGCCGCTGATCCAGAAGCTGTTTGACCGCACCGACCAGCGGACGAGCGCGGTGCTTTTCATCCACAATCTCGGCGTCGAGACGGCGCTGTGGACGCTGGGCATCATGCTCATCAGCGGGGCATCGCCGAGGCGTGCGTGGACGCATGTCTTCAATGCGCCGGTGGTGACGATCCTGTTCGCGCTCGCGCTGCATTTCGCCGGGGCGCACGCGTGGCTGCCTGGCTTTGCGTTGGAGGCGGTGCACAAGCTGGGGGCGGCGGCGATCCCGCTCGGGCTCATCCTCACGGGCGCGACCTTTGCCGATCAGATGCGGGATCTGAATTTCAAAACGAACGTGCCCGCCTCCCTCGGCGCCTGCCTGCTGCGGCTCGGCGTGCTGCCGCTGCTGATGCTCGCACTGGCGCGGTGGCTGCCGTGTCCGGTGGAGCTGCGGCGCGTCATCCTTGTGCAGGCGGCGATGCCCTGCGCGGTGATCCCGGTGATCCTCGCGAAGCACTATGGCGGCGACCCCGGCACGGCGCTGCGCATCATCCTGGCGACATCGGCGGTCGGGCTGCTGACGATCCCGCTCTGGCTCCAACTCGGGCTGCGGTGGATCGCGGTGGATTGAAAGCCGGCGTCACTCCGCGAGGGCGCGGCGGCCGCGGTCGTGGAGCGGGAGCTCGAGCTGGTCGTCTTCGCTCAGCGCCCACGCCTCGACGCCGCGCTCGCGCAGGTCTGCGGCAAAGTCGGCGGCGAAGCCGTGAAGTGTGAGGACGCGGCGCGGCTGGACGAGATCGACGTAGCGGAGCAGATCGGGGTAGTCGGCGTGATCGGTGAGGGGAAACGCGGCGTCGCAGCGGTAGCGGTACTTTGCGCGGGGATCGAGCGCCCAGCCGGTGAGCACGGCGGTGCGGGGCTTCGGGAGATGGGCGAGCGCGGCGGACGGTTTCGCGTTTGGCGGGCAGATGAGGACCTTGCCCGCGATATCCTCCGCGGCGAAGCGGACGTAGCCGGCGGGGAAGCCAGGCCGGAGTTCGCGGTGCAGTTCGGTCATTTTGAAGACGGCGTCGTGCAGCATCGGTGTGAGACCGGCGGCGAGGAGCGCGCAGACGGCTTCCTGCGCCTTTCCGAGCGAGTAGGCGAGGAGCATGGGCGTGGTGCCGTCGCTGAGCGCTTCGCGGCAAAAGGCGACGATCTGGGCGATGACTTCGGCCGTCGGCGGCATGCGGTATCTCGGCAGGCCGAAGGTCGTCTCCATGATGAGCGTGTCGGCGTGCCGCCACTCCGCAGGCTCGGCGGCGAGGCCGGGGCGCAGTTTGAAATCGCCGGTGTAGAGGAGGGAGCCTGCGCCGGTTTCCACGAAGGACTGCGCGGAGCCGAGGATGTGCCCCGCCGGGAGCAGCGTGATCGCGAAGTCGCGAAACTCCCGCCTTTCACCGAACTCCAGCAGGTGCTCGAGCCGCCGGCCGCCGAGCCGCGCCCGCATGAGGCGCGCGGTGGCGATGCTGGCCACGACTTCGGCGTGCGAAGCGATGTGGTCGCTGTGCGCGTGGGAGACGAAGGCGAAAGGCCGGGCGCAGTGCGGGTCGAGCCAGAATCCGTGGGCGGGGAGTTCCAGGCCGCGGTGGTAGCGGATCGGAATCATGGGAGGGCGCCGGCGCACATTTGGATCGAACGAGATGGGAGCGGAGCGCGTCAGACCCTGCAAAGCAAATGCGCGAGGTGCCGGCAGGTCCGGTGCGATGATTGACACTGCCCCGCGCCGCCGCTTAATTTTCCGTCCCAATGAACCGAATTTTAATCATGCTGGTCGTGCTCGGATGCGCGGCGGCCAGCCCCGCGGCCGAGCCGGTGCGGCAGCTCGACAAGGCCAAGGTCCTGCCGCTGGCTTTGGACGACGCATTCCAATTTCGCAAGACCAAGACATTCCTGAACGACCCTCTCCTCGAAAAGCCGACGCTCGACCAGATGATCGCCTTCGAGCGGCAGCGGATCAATTTCGGCGCGGTGTCGGACTACGACCGCGCGCAGCGTTACGGGCATTACTTCACATTTTTCTGGCGCGTGAAACGGCCGGCGGATGTGACGATCCGGCTGGAGTACCGCCAGCAGAACCTCGGCGCGTATGTGCAGGGGAAGGAGTATTTTTACAAGGACGTCAAAGGCTCGGTCAAAACCGACTTCCAGATCATCGGCGACGACTACAAGCAGGAGGGCAAGATCACGGGCTGGCGCGCGCTGCTGATCGAGAATGGGAAGGTCGTCGGGCTGAATCAGTCGTTCCTCTGGAACTGATCGAAAGATGAAAAAGTCATCTTCATGCCGTCTTGTCTCACCGTCGAAAATGCGCGGCTCGCACATCTGTGCGCGTGGCGGCGTGCGTATCCCTATCAGACCGTGACTGCGAATCCTTCCATTCTTGTCGGCACTGCGAACCGTACGGTGTGGGTGAGGGTCGAGGGCAAGGGTTCGTTCCTGAACAGCACGGGGCTGAAGGAATTCTCCAAGGAGATGATCAACCGGGGCTACCGGGAATTCGTGGTCGATCTGCGGAACTGTCCGGTGATGGATTCGACCTTCATGGGGACGCTGGCTTCGGTCGGGCTGGGATTGCGCGGCTTGGGGCAGGGGGAGCTGCGCGTGATCAATCTCAATGAGCGCAACCGGGATCTGCTCACCAATCTCGGGCTCGATCAGCTCTTCACCATCGTGCTCGACGGCGCGCCGGTGGCCGTGGAGCCGGCGAAGCAGGAGCCGCTCGCGGGCGCCCCTGTGGACAAAGTCACGCAAGCGCAGACCATGCTCGAAGCACACGAGGCATGCGTCGAGGCGGACGCGGCGAATGCCGCGAAGTTCAAGGATGTGATCGAGTACCTGAAACAGGATCTGCACCTCGTCCGCTAGGCGCTGATGTGGTCCGCCATTTTCCTTTCGCTGTTTGTGGTGACGGCGGGCACGTTCATCTACGTGTATCGGCGGCAGCGGGAGATGATCGTGGCGCTGCGGCGGGCGCGGGAAAAAATCCAGCTTGAGGAAACGCGGGTCTTCGACTTCCTCCACGGGCTCGGCGCGGCGCTGTCGGACACGAGCAAGCCCTCCGATCTGCATGTGCTGATCGTCGAGGGCGCGCTGCGGATCCTCGGTGCACATGGCGGTGCGCTCTACCTCATTGACCGCCCGAGCGATACGCTGCGACCCGCGTTCGCCACGCGGAATTGTCCGCCGTTTTACGAGGTGCCGGAGGCCGTCATGAGGGAGCCGGGATTCTCCTGGGCGAGTCATGTGCGGATCCACGCGGTCGGGGCCAATGAGGGGACGCTCGGCGCGGTCTGGCGCGACAAGGAGCCGCTGCTGCTGCGCGGCGAGGATGGCCGTCTTGCGCCGCTGCGCGCCGGCCCGCTGAAGGTGACGAGCGCGATGCTCTGCCCGCTCAAGTACGGCGACCAGAATCTCGGCGTGCTCGCCATCGCGCGCGGACCGGAGAGCGAGGCATTCCAGTCGGCGGAGTTTCAGATTTTCAAGGCAATCGCCGAGCAGTCGGCCTTCGCGCTTTACAACGCGATCATCTTTTCCGAAGCCGCGGAGAAAAAGCGCCTCGATCAGGACCTGGCTGTGGCATACGAGATCCAGCGCATCCTGCTGCCGGCCGGCGAGCCGGAGATCGACGGCTTCCAGATCGCGGGGATCAACATTCCCGCCAAGCAGGTCAGCGGCGACTACTACGACTACATCCGCGTGGACGACACACACCACGGCATCGCCATCGCGGATGTCTCGGGAAAGGGCGTGCCGGCCTCGCTGATCATGGCCATGTGCAGGAGCGTGCTGCAGTCTCACGCCGCCGGCGAACTCTCGCCAGCGAACGCGCTGCGGGCGGTCAATGCCCAGCTTTTTCCCGACATCAAGGAGGACATGTTCATCAGCATGGCCTACGCGCTCATCGAGAAAGGCAGCCCCGTCGTGACCCTCAGCCGCGCCGGCCACGACGCGCCGCTGCTCTACACGGCGCGCGACCGGAGCGTCTCGAAGATCAACCCGCCGGGCATGGCCCTGGGCATTGACAGCGGTGGCGTGTTCAATAGGGTCACGTCCGATTTTTCCCTGACGCTTGAGCCCGATGACTGCCTGATCCTTTACACTGACGGCGTGACCGATGCGCTCGACGCGGCGGGCGATGAATTCGGGATGGCCCAAGTGATCAAATCAATCCAGGCGAGCGCTACCGAAGGAGCTGCCGGGATCATCACCAAGCTCACGGACGACCTGCGGGCGTTCGTCGGCAGCCATCCGCAGCACGACGACATCACATTGATCGTCATCCGAAAAAGCAACCCATGAGCCAAGACAGCACCGACACCAATTCCACCACCGACGAAGCGCCCGAAACCAAACCAGAGGCCACCGAGGAGTCGCTCGTCGCCGAGATGCAGGCCGATCTCCAGCGCTTCCGCGACCTCGCGCTGCGCAGCCAGGCGGACTTCGAGAACTTCCGCAAGCGCGCCGCGCGCGAAAAGGAGGACGCGATCAAGTTCGCCAATGTCTCCTTCCTCGACCGCCTCCTCCCGGTCCTCGACAACTTCGAACTCGGCCTGAACGCGGCCCGAGCGGACGCCGCGGATTCGCCGATCCTCACGGGCATGGACATGGTCGCGAAACAGCTCGCCGATTTCCTCGTCAGCAGCGGAGTCGAGCCGGTGAATGGCGAGGGCCAGCCCTTTGACCCGAATCTGCACGAGGCCGTGGCGCAGGAGGAAAGCGCGGACGCGCCCGAGGGCACGATCGTCCGGCAGCTCCGCCGCGGGTACAAACTGCGCGACCGGCTGCTGCGCCCCGCGACGGTGGTGGTGTCGAAGGGCCCGCCTGCCGCGAAGTAGGCCCGAACCCGCATGACCAAGCGCGACTACTACGAAATCCTCGAGGTGACCCGCACGGCGTCCGGGGACGAAATCAAACGCTCCTACCGGAAGCTCGCGGTGAAGTTTCACCCCGACAAAAATCCGGGCGATCATTCGGCGGAGGAGAAATTCAAGGAGCTGGGCTCGGCCTACGAGATCCTCATGGATGCGGAAAAGCGCGCCGCTTACGACCGGTTCGGGCACGCGGCCTTTGCGCAGGGCGGCGGCGCGCGGGGCGGTGGCGGCGGGCACGATCCGTTTGATATTTTCCGCGAGGTCTTCGGCCAGAGCGCGGGAGGAGGAGGCGGCATATTCGAGCAGTTCTTTGGCGGCGGGCAGGGCGCTCAGCCTCAGTCGCGGGATGGGAAGCAGCGCGGGTCCGATCTGCGCTACGACATGCAGATCCGCCTCGAAGAAGCGGCGTTTGGTTGCGACAAGGAAATCGAAGTCAGCAAGCTGGAAGGCTGCACCGTCTGCCACGGGAGCGGTGCGGAGAAAGGATCGCAGGCCGTCTCATGCCGCGACTGCGGGGGCCGCGGCCAGGTCATCAGCTCGCGCGGATTTTTCCAGGTCTCGCAGACGTGTCCGCGCTGCCGCGGCACGGGGCAGGTCATCGACAGGCCGTGCCGGAAGTGCAATGGCGAGGGCCGCGCCGAGGCGCCGACCCGGATCAAACTGAAAATCCCCGCCGGCATCGAGGACGGCTCGCGCCTGCGCAGCGTCCGCAATGGCGAAGCCGGCCTGCGTGGAGGCCCGCCCGGCGATCTCTACGTGGTCATCCATATCAAGGAGCACGAGGTTTTTGAGCGCGAGGAGAACAACCTCTTCTGCGAAGTGCCCGTCTCCTTCAGCATCGCCACGCTCGGCGGCGAGCTGAACGTGCCGACACTCGAAGGCCAGGCCCAGCTCAAGGTGCCCGCCGGCACCCAGAGCGGCACCGCATTCAAGCTGCGCGGCAAAGGCATCCCCTCGCTGAACTCCGGCTCGCGCGGCGATCTCGTCGTCCGCCTCGTCGTCGAGGTGCCCACGAAACTGAACGCCGAGCAGCGCGCCAAGCTCGCCGAATTCTCCGAGCTCATGGGCGAGGAAAACTCCCCGCTGAACCGCAGCTTCCTGGAAAAGGCGAAGGACTTTTTCCGCTGACCCGCCACCCCGGAGCCGCGGCCTCCCAATCATGTCCACCAAACCGGGGCAGGCTCAGCAGTTTGGGAACGAGGGGAACGCAGTTTGGTAACGAGGAGAATATGGAGCTAGGCATAACGAAGCGTGATATACCCGGACTGATGCTCGAAGCTTGCCCGTCGTTCAGGCCGGCGTACACCGAGTCCTGCGCCAAGTACGGCGAGGACAACATGCTATACGTTCATGCCGGGGCGCTCGCGAGGCATGTTCTGGCCCTGCACCGTGCCGGACAGCGTGATGAGTTTTCCGCTGTAGCCGCATTCATCGAGCGTCTTCATACCGAGGGCAGTCACGACGTTGTCACGTTTGCCATGCTTGGCATCCTGAGGAGTATTCAGAACGTTTGGATGAATAACGACGAAAGGCCGGATGCGTTTCTTCCATTCATCGGTCCGCTGAGCACCGCATCTTGGCGAGAGGTAACCGATTTTCGATCTCCTGTTTACGACGTTTCCGATTACTTCCCAGAGAAGATTGATCCAGACGCAAAGCGATTTCCGATCACGCTCGCTTACGAACTTCAAGGACACCTCCTCGGCAATCCTTCAATGCTTCTGCCGGCGGAGATTACGGTTCGCGATTTCTGCGGCTTCGACTCCGCCAATGGGAACGGTTTCGCCGTGCATCTCGCTTACGGTGGGGGTCCGACGAGTTCATTCGCGGCCTCAACGCCGCGAGAGCAATAGGAGCAGTCGAACACCTAAAGCTCATGGAGGAGGCCAAGACGATAATCGAACGGCACGGGCTGCGATTTCCTGATCCTCTGCCCGAACCGTGGTGGGACCCAGACGAAGGAATCGGATTCGGCATCGAAGCGCTGATCGAGGCTGACTTGGGCGATCTTAACGGGCGTTACTACGAGCTTCATCCCCACTACAAGAAGACCAAAGATGTTTACATCACGCTCTTGGAGTATGTTTACAGCCACCGCGACGAACTCACATGCAGAAAACTGCAGTCGTCGCCGCCGACGCTTCCGCCGCCTTTGCCACCACCGCCCACCAACCCCTAATGGGAGTCGAGCATTTGCGGGTGTTTTTCCCGCGGGGATGACTGGCCTTTCGGAGGGCGGGGGCATATCACGGCCCCTCGCGTGAAGAAGCTGATCATCCAAGTGCCGTGCTTCAATGAAGAGGGCACGCTCGCCATCGCCCTCCAGGCGCTGCCCCGGCAGCTCGCCGGCGTGGAGCGCGTGGAATGGCTGATCGTGAATGACGGCAGCACGGACCGGACGGTGGAGGTCGCGCGCGCGAACGGCGTGGATCACATCGTCGATCTCGGCACGCACCAGGGCCTGGCCCGCGGCTTCATGGCCGGGCTCGATGCCGGGCTGCGCGCGGGCGCCGACATCATCGTGAATACGGACGCGGACAATCAGTACGAGGCGGCGGACATCCCGAAGCTGATCGAGCCCATCCTGAGGGGCGAGGCGGACATCGTCGTGGGCGCGCGGCCGATCGCGGAGATCGAGCACTTTTCCCCGCTGAAAAAAATGCTGCAAAAGCTCGGCTCGTGGGCGGTGCGCGTGGCGAGCGACACCGACGTGGCGGATGCGCCGAGCGGCTTTCGCGCGATCAGCCGGCGGGCGGCGATGCAGCTCAATGTTTTCAGCCAGTACACCTACACGCTGGAGACGATCATCCAGGCGGGGCAGAAAAACATCGCGATCATCTCCGTGCCGATCCGCACGAATGGCGACCTGCGCCCTTCGCGCCTCGTGAAGAGCAAGCGCACCTACGTGCGCCGCTCGATCCTCACGATCCTGCGCATCTTCATCACCTACAAGCCGCTGCGTTTTTTCACCATCGCCGGCGCGTTTCCGTTTGGGGTCGGGACGCTGATCGGCCTGCGCTGGCTGTGGTTTTTCGTCGTCGAGGAAAGTACCCGCGCCCGGGTGCCGAGCCTGATCCTCGCGGCGATCCTGATCCTCGTCGGCGTGCTGCTGTGGATCATCGGCGTCGTCGCCGATCTCATCGCCGTGAACCGGAAGCTGCTCGAAGAGATCCAACTCCGCGTGAAGCGGATTGAGTATGGGCAGCCCTCTCCGCCGTCGTAGCCGCGTCCGCAGGCTTTGACGGCTTTTCATTTGGCCCCTCAACGATCGTTCGCATGAAAAGCAGAATCCAAACCCTCACCTTCGTCGCATTCTTTGGGCTGTCTGGCCTCGTGGCGGGAAGCGCGGCGGAGTCTGATCCTTACGAGCAATACGTCCGCACCTCGGAGGACTTCCGCGCGGTGAAGCAGGAGAAGGCGTGGGCGCTGAAGGCGTTTCCGAGCTGGATCTACATGCCGTGGACGCACCAGTGGCACATCGGCTACACGGACGAGAGCGGGCGCTGGAGCGTGGAGCACGGATACAATGGCGCGTTCATCGATCGCGACGACATCGCGGCGGAGGGATCGAAGACGGGGCGGCTCGACTGGATCAACAAGTTCGGCCTGCGCTTCTATGTGGATCACGCGGCGGACAAGGGGCTGCTGCACCTCTGGGATGGCGACAAGGTGAAGCCGCATCTCGGCGAACTGCACGGCACGGGCATCCGCACGGTGCCGCTGAATGACGCGACGCGCGCAAAGCTGCGCGAGCATTTGCGGAAGAACATCGGCGCGGTGAAGGCGTCGCCTTTCCGCGCGGCGTATGCGATGGATGACGAGCCGTCGTGGGGGCACTTCGTGCATCCGACGATGTGGCAGATCACGGATGACGCGACGGCTTTCCCAAAATGGCTCGAGCAAATCTACGGCCCCGCCGCGCCGAAGCGCGACCGATGGATCAGCTACGACGACATCCGCCCGAAGCTCGCGACGTGGACGGTGAAGGACTTCGACGCGAGCCCGCTCATGGACCAGTGGACCTTCAACGACGCGCACTGGGCGAACTATCTCGGCGGGCTCGTGGAGGATGCGAATGTGATCGATCCGGCGACGCCGTGCGGCTTCGTCGGCGGGCAGAGCCCGAATGCATTCGGCGGCTACGACTACGCGCGGCTCATGCGGAAGCTGCAATTCATCGAGTCCTACAATCTCGGTTCGTCGCAGGCGATCATCCGTTCCTTTAACCCGCACAACGCGCTCCCGGCGGTGACGAGCGTCTTTCATAAGTCGGTGGAGGACGACATCTGGCAGACCTGGTATTACCTCGCGCACGGAAACCGCGGCCACATCGGCTGGGTGGAGAAATGGTTCGACGGCAAGACGCCGAAGCCGTGGCACGCGGAGGTCGCGCCGGCGTATCTGGAGGCGGGGAAAAAAATCGGCCCGCTGATGAGCGGCGCGGAGTGGATTCACGACGGCGTGGCCATTTACTACAGCCATCCATCCATCCAGCTCGGCTGGATCATGGACGCGGAGGCGCACGG
>JAYTML010000564.1:0-2349 GCA_043728655.1 Chthoniobacter sp.
TGCGCTTGTCCAGCCCGCCAGAAAAAGAAAGCGGTGGCAACGTGGGGATCGAACCCAGCAGACGGGCTATCATCCGTCAGAACAACCAGCTCCTATTGCCATTTGAAAAAGGGTCGCGAAGCTCGTGGCGTCCCGGCCCATCTGTCAAGCATCGGGCGCGCCACGGCGGAAAACGCGCGCGGCGGGGATGGCGGCGAGGCGAGAGGCGAGGGCGCGGAAGCCCCCGTGCGGCGCAAAGACGAGCTTGCGTCCGGGCAGCCTGACCTTCGGCAGCAGCCGCGCGACGGCGGCCTGACCTCGCTCCGCGCTCGGCAGCGCGTACCATGAGCGGCGGACGCGGAGGCAGAGGACGAAAAGGCGCTGCTTGGGAAAATGCCGCATCTGCTTTTGCACCAGATCGGCGGCGGCGATGTCGGAATCCCCGGCGAGGATGGCGCGCAGGTTTCCGAGTTCCGCCGGAGTCAGCGTGTGCGGGATGAAAGTGTCGCCCGCCGCCACATTGAGGCGCTCGGTGTGCGAGGCGGCGACGGCGGCTTCATGGCGGTCCAGGCGCGACTGTGTCTCGCGCAGACGGTCCGAGCGGCCCGTGCGGCGGAAGTGGACGAGCAGCATCTCGCACGCGCCCGGCACGGCGCCCTCGTCCGTCTCCATCGCGCGTTCGAGATGGGCTTCGCCGGCCGGGTCGTTCTCGGCGAGGAGGTGGCGGCCGAGGCAGAAATTCGCGCCCGCGTGCTCCGGCCGAAGCGCGAGGAACTGCCGCAGCAGCGGAGCCGCCGCCGCATCGCCATCGAGCTTCATCAGAACCTCGGCCCTGTCCCAAAGCCCCTCGGCATCCGCCCCGACGGGGACTGCGGCGTCGATGCGCGCGAGCCGGTCATTGAGCGCGGCGGCGCGGCCGTGGCGGGCGCGCCAGTTCTCCGCGCAGTCCTTCTGCCAGCGCGCCTCCACGTCGGCGCGGACCTTTTCCAAAGCGGGGCCCAGCAGCGCCTCGGCGGCGCTCGGCGAGAGCGCGGGCAGCCAAGCGGGAAACTCGCCGCGCTCGATCCCGGCGGGCAGACGCGCCACAGCCCGGAGGCGTTCGGACAGGCACGGATGCGTGTCGGCAGTGCTCGTCGTCCAGCGGAAGGCCTGCTCCAGCCAGATGCCGGCATCGGCTGGCGGCGGGGCACGCAGCGCGTCGCGGAGGCGGATGAAAACGTCGCGCGGCAGCTCGGCGGTGCGGTTCGCCTCAAGCCACAGATCCGGCCAGAATTTCTCAGCGAGCAGCCGTCCGTGGACCTCCAGGCGGAGCAGCGCGCCAGCGATGTGGTCCGCGCCGGCGAGCCGCGCGGCCACGGCGTCGGCCTCGAATTCATTCGCGCGGGAAAGAACGAACGCATGCGCATCGAAGCGCGGCCAGAACCAGTCGATGAACTTCAGCAGCGCGGGCCGGAGCGAGACCGCGCTTTTCACATACGGCTCGCGGAGCCGCGCGAAGACCTGGTCCCACGAGCGCCGCAGCCGGTAGATCCACTGGCCGAAGCGCCCGTGCCGCCCCGAGAGATGCGCGAACTCGTGCGCGAGCACCGCGCGCAGTTCACCCGCGGAGAGGCTCTCCATCAGCGGCAGGCCGAGCTGGAGCCAGTGCCGCGGCCAGCCGAGCACGCCGAGACGCGGCACCTCGTTCACCGCCGCATTGCACTCGCCGGTGATGACTACGCGGTGAAACCCCGACGCGCCCAGCCGTCCGCGCAGTTCGTCGAGCATGGCGTGCAGCGCCGGCGCGTCCCGGCGCGTGACGACACGGCCGTCCGGCGGCGCGAGCCTGACCCAGAGCGTGCGGACGACCGCCACCGTGCCGCCCAGCAGCGCGAGTCCGCCAAAGAAAAACAGCGGCCAGGCATCGCTGGCCGGCAGCGACCACGCGGGCACGAAGAAAACCGCAGCCAGCGCGACGACGAGCGCGAACCCCGCGAGCAATCCGGCGTATCCCGCCGCCGCCAGCCCGGCAAGCCGCAGCCGCAGGGCCACCGGCCGGCCGCGGTAGCGCCGCTCGATCCCGCGGACGTGGGCGTCAAACTGCTCGCGGTTCATGTCGCGGCGCGGCCTGCTATTTTGCGGCGCTCAGCCGCTGGAGAAGGTGGTACGGATACACGCGCGGATAGCTGAGCCGGCGCGCGATGGCATTCAGTTCGGCGCGCTGCGCGGGATGTTTCGCGGCGAGCGTGGCGAGGAGGATCGCCTTCGCCATCGAGTCGGTCTTAATCGCTGCCACCGCCGCCACATCCGGCGGCGCAGCACTGCGGACGAGGCCGGCAAAGGCCGTCTCGCTTCGCGAGCTCTCGTCCATGAACTGCGCACCGCGCTCCA
>JAYTML010000565.1:0-3268 GCA_043728655.1 Chthoniobacter sp.
GCATAAACTCGGAAACCATGATGGCGTAAGGATCGCGCGTCCGGCGCCACGGCAGGTCGCGCCCGTGCGCACGGAACCAGCGCGCCAGCGCGGCGCGGAGTTTTCGCTGCTCGATTTTGGATTTTGGATTTTCCACCGGCATCGCGAGACTGCCTAACCGCCCATGCCTCCAATCCAAAATCGAAAATCAGAAATCGGGAATCCGAAGCCGCTCACGCTTTACACCGCGCCGCTTTCCACCACGCAGGCGGCGAAGCTGCGAACGCTGCTTGAGGAGGATGGCTACAAGTTTGAGCCAAAGCCCTACACGCTCTACTACGCGGTGAAGGACAAGCTGAACGTGGCGGTTTACGAGAAGGGGCCGAAGGTCGTTTTGCAGGGAAAGGGAACGCAGGATTTCGTCACCTTCCGGCTGGAGCCGGAGATCCTCGGCGAGGCGAAGCTGGGCTATGAGGAGGTGCACAATCCGGCGATGTTCGCCCCTCATTTCGGTGTGGACGAAAGTGGGAAGGGCGACTTTTTCGGCCCGCTCGTCATCGCCGGCTGCTATGTGGACAAAGAGATAGCGCACGCCTTCATGCAGGCGGGGATCCAGGACAGCAAGCGGATCGGCAGCGATGCGCGCATCCGCGAACTGGCGGACATGATCCGCCGCACGCCGGGCGCGACGCAGAGTGTGGTGATGATCGGGCCGGATCGTTACAACGACCTCTACAAGAAATTCGGCAACCTCAACCGGCTGCTCGCGTGGGGGCACGCGAAGGTCATCGAGACCCTGCTCGAACTGCGGCCCGACTGTCCGCGCGCGCTGAGCGATCAGTTTGCCAACCCGAAGCTCATCGAGCGTGCGCTGATGGAGCGCGGCCGCGGCATCGTGCTGGAGCAGCGGACCAAAGCGGAAAGCGATCTCGCGGTTGCGGCGGCGTCCATTCTCGCGCGTGAGCGCTTCATCGACTGGCTGCGGAAAAGTGGAGGCGAAGTTCAGAAGGAGCTGCCGCGCGGCGCGGCGGCGGCGGTGAAGAAAGTCGCGCACGAACTGGTGGCTTCGCGCGGGCCGGAATTCCTGCGCAGTGTCGCGAAAGTGCATTTCAAAACCGCATCGGAAATCGCGCCTGAAACGTACCCCGCGCAGGCGCCGCGCACCTATTCGCGATAGTCGCAAAACCTTTATCAAAGCGGGTTTGCGGGCCGCAGTTTGTTTTTCAAACCACTTGCCGCAGGTGTGAAACGCTGATTAGATTTGGCCACTCAAATCTATGGGAACATTAACGAAACGGGAGCTCGTCGTTAAGATCAGTAACGAAACGGGCCTAGTGCAGCGACAGGTCTTCGACGTGGTCCAAAAGACACTCGATCACATCACCGATGCGCTCGCTCAGGGCGACACGGTGGAACTCCGCAACTTCGGAATCCTCGAGGTGCGGCTGACAAAACCGCGCGTGGGCCGCAACCCGAATCAACCGGGCAGCAGCTTCGTCATTCCCGCGCGGGCGACGGTCAAATTCAAATCCGGCAAGATCATGCGCCAGAAAGTGGCGAAGCTCTCGGCGGTCTTGAAGCGGGAGGCGGCGGCAAAGGTATAGCCGTGGGGCGCCGGCGAGCGGCGACCCGGCGGCCGCTGCGCTTGCGGTGGATTTACGACGCCAGCGCCTTTTTTCTTGGCCGGTTGGCGAGGCACTCCCATCTTTCGCGGAATGTCCGCTCCCTCCTCTTCCGGCCCGTGGTGGCGTCAGCTCACCGGCTACCACTGGTTTGTCTTCATCGTCGCGTCGGCAGCGTGGTTTTTTGACTGCCTCGACCAGCGGCTTTTCTCGCTGGCGCGCATTCCCGCGCTGTCCTCGCTCATGGGGCAGCCGCCCGGTGCGCCCGAGGTGCAGGCCTTTGGGAAAATCGTCACCGCGTGGTTCCTCATCGGCTGGGGCGTGGGCGGGATGATCTTTGGCGCGCTCGGCGACCGCTACGGCCGGGCGAGGATGCTCACGCTGACCATCCTGATCTACTCGGGCTTTACCGGCCTCACCTTTGTCAGCGTCGGCAAGCTCGACTTCACGATCTATCGCTTTCTCACCGGCCTTGGCGTCGGCGGAGTCTTCGGGCTCGCGGTCGCCTTGATCGCCGAGACAGTGCCGAGCGGCGCGCGGGTCCAGGCTCTCGGTCTTTTGCAGGTTCTCTCGACGGTGGGAAATGTGACCGCGGGTTTCGCCAAGATGGGCATCGATGCGCTGCAGGCTTCCGGCACGATTGCGTCGGATCGAGGCTGGCGCTGGATGTTTCTCATCGGCGCGCTGCCGGCGCTGATGATCATTTTCACCCGCAAACGGCTGAAGGAGCCTGAGCCGTGGCTGAAGCTGAAGGCCGAGGGTCATCTGCCGACGGGAAGTATTTTTTCGCCATACGTCGCGCTGTTTAGCGACGTGAGGTGGCGGCGGAATATCATCGTCGGCGCGCTCATCGCCTCGACGGGTGTGGTCGGTCTCTGGGCGATCGGCGAGTACGCGGTCGATCTGCAAAAGACGGTGTTTGCCACGCATTTTGAAAAGGCGGGGCTCGATGCGGCGGCAGTGAAGACGAAGGTGAACGACGCGATCACGGTGGCCTATCTGCTGAACATGCTCGGAGCCGCGACGGGCATGTGGCTTTTCACGCGCGTGGCGAACGCCATCGGGCGGCGGCCTACGTTCGTAATGGGGTTCAGTGCGGCAATGGTCGTCACGATGTTCGTCTATTGGAAAATGGAGTCGCCGCAGGACGCCTACTGGATGATGCCGCTCATGGGCGCGGTGCAGCTTGGGCCGTTCGCGGGTTTCGCGATCTATCTGCCCGAGCTTTTCCCGAGCCGCCTGCGGAGCACGGGCATTTCCTTCTGCTACAATCTCGGACGGTTTGCCGCGGCGGCGGGCAGCTTCTTCTCGTCGATTCTGACCGTCCAGGTCTTCGGCGGCTTCGCCAAGCCGCTGCCCTACCGCTATTCGGCGATGGCAATGTGCGCGATCTTCCTCGTCGGGATCATCGCGGTGGCCTTCGCGCCGGAGACAAAGGACAAGCCGCTGCCGGAAGACTAGGAGGGAAATGGAAAACGGCGGACGCCTTTCGACGTCCGCCGTAGTTGGAGATCGCGAGTTTCGGAGCGCGCTTACTTTTTCGCACCGTAGGCGCGGACGAAGTCGATGCACGCCTTGGCGTCCTCGGCGTTGTTGTCCCAGTTGTATTCGTATTCCACCGAGATCGGGCCGTCGAAGCCCTGCGCCTTGAATTCGTCGAGAACGGC
>JAYTML010000566.1:0-2691 GCA_043728655.1 Chthoniobacter sp.
CGCAGCCGCCGCGCTTGCGCGGGAGCGGATTGGCTTGGAAAGTGACGCCCGCTCCCTCCCATGACCGCCCGCCTCCTATCCACGCTCCTCGCATTCGCCGCGCTGGCCCTGGCCCGCCCGCTCTGCGCGCAGGAGCCAGCGCCGGATTTCGCCGCCGTCTTCAAGGTGCTCGATGCGCGCTGCCTCGAGTGCCACGCGCAGGATGACTACGAGGGCGGGCTGATCCTGGAAAACCACGCCACCCTGATGAAAGGCGGCGAGACGGGCAAAGCCATCGAGCCGGGGAAGAGCGCGGAAAGCCTGCTGATGAAATTCGTGCGCGGCGAGGTGGAGAAGGACGGGAAGAAAAAGATCATGCCGCCCGGCAAGCGGCAGAAGCTCGACGCGGCGGAGATCGCGCTTTTGGCGAAATGGATCGACGCCGGCGCCAAGCCGCCCGTCCCCGGCTCGGAGAAACCCCGCGTGCTGGTCGTCGCGAAAATCGCGCCAAAGGTGCCGCCTCGGAACGCCGTGAACGCCCTGGCCTTCGCGCCGCAGGCAAAGCTCGTCGCAGTCGGGCGCTTTCAAACCGTGGAGCTGGTTTCCAGCGAGACGCACGCGGTCGTCGGGCGGCTGGAAGGCGCCCGCGGCAATGTCAACGCGCTCGCCTTTTCACCCGACGGCACGCAGCTCTTCGCCGCATCCGGCGAGAACGCGCTGACCGGCGAGGTGCGCCAGTGGGACGTGGCCGGGCGGAAGCTGATCCGCTCGATGGAAGGCCACCGCGACACGATCTACGCGCTCGCGCTTTCGCCCGACGGCCAGACGCTCGCCACCGGCAGCTACGACCAGCAGATCAAGCTCTGGAGCACCGCGACGGGCGCCGAGCTGCGCACGCTGCGCGGGCACAACGGCGCGGTTTTCGACATCGCCTTCCGCCCGGACGGCAAGGTGCTCGCGAGCGCCAGCGCCGACCGCACGGTGAAGCTCTGGGACGTGGCAACCGGTCAGCGGCGCGACACGCTTTCGGATTCGCTCAAGGAACTCCACACTGTAGCGTGGAGCGCCGATGGCCGGCGCGTGGCGGCGGCCGGCGTGGACAATCGCATCCGCGTCTGGGACGTGAGCGCCGAGGCGCGGGAGACCACGAATCCGCTCGTCTGGGCGCGCTTTGCGCACGACGCACCGATCCTGAAAATCGCGTGGTCGGCGGACGGCGCGACGCTGCTGAGCGCGGCGCAGGATGACGCGCTGAAGGCGTGGGATGCCGGCGAGATGAAAGAGCGGCTGCTGTTTGAAAAGCAGCCCGACTGGGTCTCGGCGCTCGCTTTCGCCGATGGCGGAAAAACGGTCGTCGCCGGGCGGCAGGACGGCTCGCTCGCATTCTACGACGCGCAGACCGGCGCGAAACGCGAGCCGCAGGCCGCGAGCGCGAAAGCAGCCGCGCCGAAAGCTCCCGCAAAGCCTGTGCTGGAGCGCCTGGCGCCCCGCGGCATCCAGCGCGGCGGCGTGGCGCTGCTGCGGCTGGTGGGGAGCAATCTCGCGGGGCTGCGCTTCGTCGCGTGCGCGGACCCGGCAATACGCGTGGAATTCTCCGACGGCGAAAATGCGAACGAGGCCCTGCTCACCGTCCACACGCCGCCGACGCTAAAACGCGGCGGCTATGACATCTCGGTCGTCGGCACGGATGGGAAACACGCCGGCATGGTGAAGCTTTTCGTGGACGATCTCGTGCAGACCGACACCGCGCAGGGCGACGCGATGCGCGAGGGCAGCTTCGCCTTTCCCGCGAGCATCTGGGGCGAACTCCACCAGCCCGGCGCGACGGCGCGGATTCCGTTCGACGCCGCAGCCGGGCAAACGCTCGTTTTCGATCTCGCCGCGAAATCGCTCGGGGCAAAGGCCGACGCCGTCATCAGCCTGCTCGACGCGGAGGGTCGCGTGCTAGCGAGCAACAACGAATTCGACGGCACCGGCGATCCCTTTCTCGCGCACACCTTCGCTGCCGCGGGCCGCTACACGCTCGCGGTGCGCGACGCGCAGTTCGCCGGTTCGCGCGAGCATTTCTTCCGGGTCAGCATCGGCGAACTGCCGGTCGTCACCGGCTGCTTTCCGCTCAGCGTCCCAGCGAACCGCGAGAGCGAGGTGGAGCTGGCCGGCTTTCACCTGCCCGCCGGCCGGAAGGTGAAGGTCACCGCCGGCGCTCCCGGCGAGATGATCGTACCGCTCGATCCCGAGCGCTTCCGCGCGCGCCGCAGCTTCAATGTCGTGGTGAGCGATCTGCCCGCCTTCTCCGAGAGCGAGCCAAACGACACGCCCGCGCAGGCGACCGCCGTGCAAGCGCCCGCCAGCATCGCCGGGCGCAGCGGGAGCGCCGGAGACGCGGACTTTTTCAAATTCGACGCCAAGGCCGGCTCCGTCTGGGCCATCGAAACCGAGGCCGCCCGGCGCGGCTCGCCGATGGACACGAAGATCGAAGTCCTGCACGCGGACGGGAAACCCGTCGCGCGTCTGCTCCTCCAGGCCGTGCGGGATTCCGCGATCACCTTCCGCCCGATCGACTCGGCGAGCACCGACGCCCGCGTGGACAACTGGACCGAGATGGGGCTGAACCAGTTCATCTGGTTCGGCGGCGAGGTCGCGAAGATTTTCCGCATGCCCGAGGGGCCGGACAGTGGCTTCGAGTTTTACGCCACGGCCGGAAAGCGCACC
>JAYTML010000567.1:0-2130 GCA_043728655.1 Chthoniobacter sp.
ACCATGCCGTTCAATGTAAACTTCTCAACGATCCGCCGGCGGCCCGCCTCGCCGAGCTTCGCGCACAGCGCCTTGTCGCGGAGCAAGACCTCCAGTTTCTCCGCGAGCGCCGCGGGATCGCCGGGCGGGATGAGGTAGCCCGTCTCGCCATCGACGACCTGCTGGATGGAGCCGCCGATATTCGTGGCGACGACGGGCAGGCCCATGCACATCGCCTCCATGACCACGCCGCCAAATGGCTCGGGCTGCGCGGACGGCAGGACGAAGATGTCCATCGCCGCGTAGGCCGGACGCGGGTCGGCGATCTCGCCGGTGAAGACGACATCCTCGCCGAGGCCGGCCTCGCGCACGATTCCGTGGAGGGTTTCGAGGTGGCCCTCATTGCCGCCGAGCGGCGCTCCCACGATGAGATATTTCGCGCGCACGCCGCGCGCCTTCAGCAGCGCCGCGGCGCGCAGGAGCACCTCCTGGCCTTTGCGCACGAGCTTGATCCGGCCCACGCAGCCGATCACGGGCAGATCGCCGAGCGCGTATTCCGCGCGGAATTTCGCGCCGGCCTGCGGGTCGGCGAGCGCAAACTCCTCCAGCTCGAATCCGTCGTGGACGACCGTCACGCCAAAGGCCGCGGGGAACTGCCCGGCGATGGGCCGCGAGACGGCGACGATCCGATCCGAGAAGACGTGCATGTAGCGCGAGTAGGCCGTCCAAAAAAAGCTGAACTCCTGAAACCAGTCGCGCACATGCCAGACATTCGGCACGCCGGCGAGCCACGCCGCCGGGCCGGACGAGAGCACCACGCCGGTATTGGTATGCACGAGATCGATCCGGCGATTTTTCAAAATCCGCCACAGCGCGAAGATCGAGAGCGGCAGCCGGAGGAGAAAGGGGAGCAGCCGCCACGAGCGGAAGACGCCGCGGGTGATGACGCTGAGCTGCGGGAAGAAAATCACCTCGATCCCCGCGCGGCGCAGCAGCGGCTCGATCGGGCCGTGCTCGGGCAGCATGACCACGCCCTGGTAGCGGCTGCGGTCCATGCGCTCCAGCAGCCGCGCCATGCAGCGGCTCGCGCCGTAGATGTCGGCGCTGTTGTTCACGTAGAGGATGCGGACGGGTCCGCGGCCGAGCGACTCGTCGTAGATGCGGACGATTTTTTCCACCATGCCGGGCAGGGTGAAACGCTCCTCGATCCGCCGGCGGCCCGCTGCGCCAAAGCGGGCGCGCAGGGCTTCGTCGCGCAGCAAAAGCTCCAGCTTCTCCGCGAGCGCCGCGGGATCGGCGGGCGGAACGAGGTAGCCGCTCTCACCGTCGGCGACCTGCTCGACGGAGCCGCCGATATTCGTGGCGATGACCGGCACGCTCATGCACATCGCCTCCATGACCACGCCGCCAAACGGCTCCGGCTGCGCGGACGGCAGCACGAAGACGCTCATCGCCGCGTAAGCCGGGCGTGGGTCGGACAGCTCGCCGGTGAAAACCGTGTCCTCCGCGATGCCGCCCTCGCGCACGATCTCGTGGAGCGTTTCCAGATGCGACTCGTTGCCGGGATAGGGCGCGCCGACGACGAGCCACTTCGCGCGCACGCCGCGCTGCTTCAGCAGGCAGGCCGCGCGCAGCAGCACCTCCTGGCCTTTGCGCTGGAGCTTGATCCGCCCGACGCAGCCTACGACCGGCCCGGTGCCGAGCGCGTGCTTTTCGCGGAACGCCGCGCCAGCCCCCGCGTCCGTCAGCTCAAACTCGCCGACGTCGAAGCCGTTGTTGACCACGCACACTTTCGCCCGGTCGCTGAACTGGCCGGCGATCGCCTCCGATACGGCGATGATGCGATCCGAAAAGAAGCGCATCCACGCCTCGTGGAGCCGCCAGAAACTGCGGAACTCCTGAAACCAGTCGCGAATGTGCCAGATGTGCGGCGCGCCCGCGAGCCACGCGGCGGGCCCGGACGACAGGATCACGCCGGTATTCGTATGCACGAGGCCGATCCGCTCGCGCCGCAGTATCCGCCAGAGCCCGAGCGCGGAGAACGGGATGTTCAGCGCGAAAAACGGCAGCTTCCACGAGCGGAAAACCTCGCGCGTGATGACGCTGAGCGACGGAAACAGGATGACTTTCACCCCCATCCCGCGCACCAGC
>JAYTML010000568.1:0-1947 GCA_043728655.1 Chthoniobacter sp.
CCGACGCTCGTACGGGAGCGGCACCCGATCGACAACGTGTACCGCTGGGACGACCGCACGACGTATCGCGACGGGACGTGCAGCGTGCGCGAGATCGCGCGGGACCTGCACCGGCGCGGCTGGGACATCGGGCTGCACGGGAGCTACCTCTCGCCGATGAGCTACGACATGCTGGCCGAGCAGAAGGAGGACGTGGAAAAGGCCGTGGGCCAGACCGTCGTCACCAGCCGGCAGCACAATCTGCATTTCGACGCGGCGCGGACGCCGGCGCTTTTGGAAAAGGCGGGGCTGAAGGTGGACTCGACGCTCGGCTCGAACCGCGACATCGGCTTCCGCGCGGGCACGTCGTATCCCTTCCGCATGTGGGACGCCGCCGCGCGCGACTGGCTCGCGCTCGTGGAAATCCCGCTCGTGCTGCACGACGGCGCGCTGCTGCGCCCGGACAATCTCGACCTCGATCTCGAAAGCGCGTTCGCGGTTTGCAAGACGGTCATCGACCGCGTGGCGGAGACGCGCGGCGTGGTGACGCTGCTGTGGCATCCCGACAAGGCGGCGCTGCCGGACTGGTTCGCGCTCTACACGCGGCTGCTCGCGTACATCCAGGGGCAGAGCGGCTGGGGTGCATCGGCGCGGGACATCCACGGGTGGTGGGAGTCGAGCGGCATGGCGGGGCGGCATCACGGGATGATGCAGAAGCTCGCGGAGGGACCGCGCTAGCATGTGCGGCATCTGGACTTTCTTCGGCGAGCGGCATGCGGAGGACCGGCTCGTGGACATCCCGCATCGCGGCCCGGACGGGCGCGGCGTGGAGATTTTCCGGCACGGCGGCGCGGAGGTGGAGCTGGCGCACTGGCGGCTGAGCATCCTCGATCTTTCGCATCGCAGCGACCAGCCGATGGCGTATCGCGACGGGCGCTACCACGTCGTTTTCAACGGCGAAATCTACAACTACCGCGAGCTGCGCGAGGAGCTGCGCGCGGCGGGTTATGAGTTCCAGTCCGACGGCGACACGGAGGTCATCCCGGCGGCGTACGACCACTGGGGCGAGGATTGTCTCACGCATTTCCGCGGCATGTTTGCGTTCTGCCTGTGGGACCGGGAAAGGGGCCGGCTCTTCGTGGCGCGCGACCGTTTCGGCATCAAGCCGCTCTACTACTTTGTCTCGGATCGCGGCATCGCCTTTGCCTCGGAGATCAAGCAGTTCGCAGGGCTGAAGGCTTTCCGCGCAAAGGCGAACTACCGGCGCGTGGTCGAGTTCCTCGCCTATGGCGCGCAGGATCACACGGCGGAGACGATGTGGGACGGCGTGATGCAACTGCGCGGCGGCCAATGCGCGACGGTGGAGGTGGGGACATGGAAGGCGCTGCCCGTGCGGCAGTGGTACACGCTGCGCCCGGCGGCGGAGTTTGAGGGCACCTTTGAGGAGGCGTCGGAGCGGTATCGCGAGCTGTTTTTGGAAACCATCCGGCTGCATCTGCGCTCGGACGTGCCGCTGGGCTCGTGCCTCTCGGGAGGCATGGACTCCAGCGCGATCGTGTGCGCGATGAACCGCATCCTTTCCGACAAGGGACGCGGCGAAATTCAGAACACGTTCTCGTGCTGCTTCGATGATCCGGGCTGCGACGAGCGGCCGTTCATGCAGGCCGTGGAGGACTTCACGCGCGTGAATGCGCACCGCATTTTCCCAAAGGGCGAGGACGCGCTGCCGGCTCTCGAGAAGATGATCTGGCATCAGGACGAGCCGGTGAACAACGCCAGCGTCTTCTCGCAGTACTCGCTTTTCCAGCGGGTGAAGGAGGAGGGCGTGAAGGTGATGCTCGACGGCCAGGGCGGCGACGAACAGCTCGCAAGCTATCCGCAGTTTTTCGGGCCGCACCTGCTCGGGATGCTGTCGCGAGGCCAGCTCGCGGGCGCCATGCACGAGGCACGCTGCTTCCGCGCGCTGCA
>JAYTML010000569.1:0-3580 GCA_043728655.1 Chthoniobacter sp.
GTCGCGGAGGTATTCGCCCGCCGCCACGAGGAAGCCGCCCGTGCCGCACGCGGGATCGCAGATGACATCTTTCGCCGTGGGCGCGGTGAGCTCGACCATGAGCTGGATGATGTGGCGCGGGGTGCGGAACTGGCCGTTTTTCCCGGCGCTGGCGATCTTCCCGAGCATGTATTCGTAGAGGTCGCCCTTGGTGTCGCGGTCCTCCATCGGCACCTTGTCGATGAGGTCCACGACCTGCGCGAGCAGCGACGCCTTGGGGATGGTGAAGCGCGCGTCCTTCATGTGATGCGCGTAGGTCGAGCCGTCGCCGCCGAGCGTGCGCAGGAAGGGAAAGACGTGCTCGCTGACGACGGTGAACATTTCCGCAGGCGCGAAATGCTTGAAGCGCGACCAGCGGCAGTCCTCGTAGCCACGCCCGCGCGCATCCTTCCCCTCGGGGAAAACACGCCGCTCCATCGGATGCTTGAGCCGGTTCGCTTTGGCCTCCCCGAGCGTGTGGATGTCGTCCAGACGCCGGATGAAAAGCAGGTAGGTGATCTGCTCGATGACCTCCAGCGGATTGGAGATGCCGCCCGTCCAGAAAGTGTTCCAGAGGGCGTCGATTTGATTGCGAATTTCGCCGGTGAGCATGGGGTGCCGAGAATCCTGCTCCGCCACCCCCCAAGCGAGGCAAAAAAGGCATGAGAGTCCCGGTGGGTTTCAGCGATGCGATGCCATTGCCGTGCCGGCGTTTGAGTTTCATGGCGAAGCCCGCCTCCGATTCGCGAATCTGCCGGCCAAACGAATCCAACGTCCCCGGAGCGCGGCAGCCGTGCATGGCAAGCGGACAACGCCCCGGCATGGAAAGGAGGGCGTGTTACTTACGCGAGCCGCTAAGTCCCCTGCGATCACCGCCCTTTCCGGACAAGCCGACGGCGGCAATCCTCTGCTCGTGAAAGGGCGACATAAAAAGAAGCCAATCGACGGAGCGCCGCCCACTCCGTTCAACGAAGAAGACCACGACATGAACATTGAACCGCACCGAAACAAACCCTGCGACATCATCGCCGATACTCACGGTTATGCCGCAGCCCTGCGCGCGCTGCTTGAAAAGCTCGGCTACACCGAACGCAACGGCGTCTATTTCCACCCGGAATGCACCGCGCTCTTCCTGGGCGACTTCATTGACAAGGGACCGGCGATCCGGGAGACGCTGCAAATCGTGAAGGCAATGGTGGACGCCGGCACGGCCCTCGCCGTCATGGGCAACCACGAATACAACGCGATCTGCTACCACACTTGGGACGACAAGACCCGCGACTACTTCCGTCCCCGGACGGACAGGAACGTCGGCCAGCACGAGGCGACGATGCGAGAGTTTGAGGGGCGCGGCGACGAATTGAAGACCTACCTCGAATGGTTCGGGACGCTGCCACTCTTCCTCGACATGGGCGGCTTCCGCGTCGCGCACGCCTGCTGGGACACAGCCGCCATCGCGGCCTTGGGCGGAAGCAATCTTTACGATGAGGGGCTGCTCGCCCCGCCCGACGCCAAAAAAGACCCGCGGCACGCCGCGCTGAACATCCTCATCAAGGGGCCGGAGATCCCCACGCCCGGCGGTGTGGTGTATGGCGACGGACGCGGTGACATGCGGGTGAAATGGTGGCTCAACGAGCGGCCGCTCAACTACCGCAACGCCGCGCTCCAAGTGCCCTTCGAGTTGCCGCTCGATCCGCTCACGGCGGAGGAGGCCCGCAAAGTGTGCGGCTACCCCGCGGATGCGCCGCCGATCTTCTTCGGCCACTACGGCTACCTGAAGCCCGCAGAGCCGTTTGCCCCCAATGTCGCGTGCATCGACCTCGGGGGGCACGGGCCGCTCTGCGCCTACCGCTGGGATGGCGAGCAGGTGCTCGACGCGGGGAAGTTTGTGACCGCCGCGCGCTAACCAACGGGAGGCGATCCCGCCGACTCAAAGCCCAGCGCCATGATTCCCTCGATGGTCAGGGGCGAGCAGCCTTCCAAGCGGTTGTTCACGTAGATGGAGCATCGCCGCTTTTTCTGCATCGAGCGCTCCATGACGCGGCGGGCGGCGGCGCGGGCATCCTCGTTTGGCTCGCGCAGCTCGGCGTAGGGCTGGAAGGTCTTCACGGATTCGTCATAGGAGCGGCCCGGCTTGAGCAGGAACCGGCAGACGTTGAACTCCGCGGTTTCGCTGCCCTCGATGGCGAGCTGCTCCGCGACCGAAGGCATCCGCGTCCAGTTGTTGAAAACGTGCGCGACTCCGTGGCTGCGCAGCATGTCGAAATACTCCGGTTGCAGCCACGTCTTGTTGCGGATCTCGATGCCGTAATTCCAGCCGCGGGGCAGCCGCGAGAGGAAGGTGTCGAGCGCCGCGACGAAATCGCGCCCGTGCTCGAAGTCGCTTTTGTGGAAGGTGGAGAACTCGAAGATGAGCGGGCCGATCTTTTCGCGGAATGCTTCGCAGGGCGTGAGGAAGAGCCGGCGGAACAGGTCCGCGTCGAGGAAGTGCGGGTTGCCCGTGCCGGCCCGCTTTCCGAAGCGCGGGAGATTCGGGAACTTCTTGAGCGTAACCTCATCGGTGGCCTTGAAGGCGAAGCGGAAGCCGTCGGGCACCTGCGCGCAAAGGTCGGCGAGATATTTCTCGCTCGGAAACTGGTAGTAGCCGGCATCCACGCAAACCGTGCGGAACGTCTCGGCGTATTCCGCGAGGCAGGTGCGGTTGAATTTCGCCTCGGAGAATTTGCCGCGCGTGAGGTAACGCTGCGCGTCATAGATGAGTCCGCACCAGCCGGGGTATTTCCACGAACTTGTCCCGAGACAGACGCCGCGGTCGGCGAGGTCTGCGATGCGGGCACGGTAGGAAGCGAGGTCGAAGCTCATGGCGGGGATGCGGTGCCTTCCACGGCACGATTTGCTGCGCGCGTGGCCGCCAGTGCGATGCGGTGCAGAAGGGCGAGGCGCTGCGCGGCCTCGACCTCGTGAAAGATGGGCAGGCGCACGAGTTTCAAGTCGTCGCCCTCCCGCACGAGCAATCCCCAATCCGCCGGCAGCTCGTGCTCGGCAAACAGTCCCGGCTCGGCGACGACGTAGCGCACGTTGGCGGCCCGCCACGCCGTCAGCTTGTCGAATTTGGTATTGGAGTGGAGGCGGGCGGCGAGCCGCCGCATATCGTCCAGCACGCGCTGATAGACCTCGTAGCCGGGCCGCTCGAAATTCAGCGTCTCGTATTCGGCGAAGAGCGAATCGCCGTTGCGGATGGAGGGGTAGTGAATCTTGAGCGTCTCCTCATGCCGAGCCTTGCGCGCAGCGAGGGCGGCAAGGCGTTCCGTGATCGCGGTCACCGAGCGGCAGTCTCGCAGGTAATCGGGCCGCGACGCCTTGCACTCGAAGATGGCCGTGAGCCCGACGGCCGCGACGGCCACGCGGCGCGGCCTGGCGGATTTCGCGTCCTGCCGAACCGCGTGCTCACGGCCCGGACGATAGGCCGCAGCGTCGAGCCGGAAACGAAGCTCCGGCATGGAAACCTCCTGCGCGGCGACGGGGTAGCCATTGGCGTGCGCCCACCGCAGGGCGAGGCGTT
>JAYTML010000570.1:0-2153 GCA_043728655.1 Chthoniobacter sp.
GCCTTTGAATCCCGCTCGGCGATCGCCGCCGACTCCACCGCGACCTCGTAGTTCCCCGGCTCCAGTCCCGCGGTCTTGCCGCGGAAAAGTCCGCCCGCATTGTCATCAGGCGCGAGCCGGATGGTCGCGACCTTTTTCCCGTCGCGCGAAAGCACCGCGTCCACGCCCGCGTTCGTCACCGGCTTGCCCTCGCCGTCGCGCAGCCGCACGCGGATGTCCGCCGACTCGCCAGGCCGGTACGTGATCCCGCCCGCGTCGAGCGACACGAATTTGTCCCGCACCGCAAAAGGGATCTCCGCGATCCAGTTCGCGATCTGGTTCCAGTACTTCACATGGTTCAGATCGGCGACCTCGAAGCGCCAGCGCCACGAATCATCGAACGCCTGGTAAAGCACCTTGCCCGCGCCATACGGCCGCGCCACGACTGCCGGAATCTTCTGCCCGCCGACCTCCGCCTCGACCAGCACCTCCGCGCCCGGCAGCGCCGTCCCGCCGGACAGCCAGTGCGGCGGCGGCAGGCGGCTCCAGACCTCGGCGTTCTGCGTCTTCTCCGCCGAAAGCGCGAACGCAGCCAGCCCCGCCCCGCGTTCCGTCAGCCCGATCTTCGTGATGCCCTCGCGCACGCCCGCGCCTTTCCACTCGACGGGAAAGAGCGGCGCGATCGGCGTGTCGGCGTATTCCTTGAACCGCTGCCGCGACCCGTCGATGAACGCCACCGCCCCGCCCCGGTTCGCGACAAAATCCCGGATCCACTGCAGCTCCTCGCCCTTGAAAACCGAGCGCGGGATTTCGCCGAAAACGATGAGGTCGAAATTCTGGAGGAGCGCCGGTTCGTTAGGAAACTGCCCGGCCTTCTCCCCGCGCGGAAAGCCCTGCTCGCCCGCGCTCGTCCCCGCGATGACCGTGCTCACCTCCCACTGCTCATCGCGCTCAAACATGTTCCGCAGATAGCGCGTCTCCCAGCGCGGACGCCCGTCGAGCAGCAGGATGCGCCGTCGCTGCGTGACCGCGCGGAAGCGCAGCCCGCCTTCGTTGTTCGACAGCTCGCGGTCGCCCTCCACGGGCGAGACGCGCACCTTCAAATCCATCGGCACCGACGCCATCGCCACGTCGCTCTTGCGGTTCTTCAGCCGCTCCTTGACCTGCTCGCTGATCGGGAAATCGAACGGCACTTTGCGCGCGTTGCTGCCATCGGTGATGAGCTGCTGCTGCCACAGCACCTTCTCCCCGTCCGCCACGCTCACCGTGAATGGCAGCCCCGCGGGCATGTCGTCCTTCAGCGTGATCGTGCCGCGGATCCGGTCCTCGAGAAACACCGACTCCGGCCCGGTAACCCGCATCACCGCGAGATCGCGCGGCTTGATCTGGCTGCCAAAGCCAACCGTGAAAACCGGCATCCCGCGCCCGGCGAGCAGCTTCGCCGCCTCGACCGGCGAGTCGCCTTCGTTGTGTTGCCCGTCGCTAAAAATCACCACCGCCCCGCGCTCCTCCTTCTGCTGCTCACCGCCGCTGTTTTTGAGCCCCGCCGAGAGATTCGTGATCTCGCCCTCCGGCTTCGGCAGCGCCAGCGGCAGCGCGGAATCCCGCGCCGTTGGCTGCCATATCTTCTTCGCCTCCGCGCCTTCGAGATCGAACAGTTGCACCGCGTAGTTTTCGCCAAACCGCGCGAGCAGCTTCTGCTTCTCGCCTTCCAACAGCATCGCCTGGAGCCGCTGGATGCGCGGCAGTGTGTCAAACTTCGCGAATGCCGCGCGCAGCGGCGAGTTCTCGCCCGCGGCCAATTCTCCCACAGTCTTGTCGAAACGGTCGCGCAGTTCCGTCTGCCAGCGCCCGGCGACATCCGCGAGCCGCGCCATGTCCGCGATCGCGCGGCCGCGGTCGTCGAGTTTCTTCATGTCGCGCCCGGCGATTTCGCGCGCCGGTTCGGTGAGCTCCTTGGTCAATGCGTCGAGCCGCCCCGGATCACCGCCTGACTTCGCCAGCGCCTCGCGAGCTGAGTCCACCTTCGCCGCAAAATCCTGCGTCAGCTTTTTCCAATCCTCCGCAGGTGCCGCCTGCATCGTCTTCGCCTTCTCCGCGAGCGACTGCGCATCCGCCAGCGCCGCGCCCGCCCGCGGCAGGTCGAGTGCGATCACGCCGTCGCGCAGCAGCCC
>JAYTML010000571.1:0-5505 GCA_043728655.1 Chthoniobacter sp.
CCGTTTTCCAGCACGCAGATGCGGTCGCACTGCCGCACGGTCGCCAGCCGGTGCGCGATGATGAATGCCGTGCGCCCCGCGAGCAGCGTGGCGAGCGCGGCCTGGATGAGCGCCTCGCTTTCGCTGTCGAGCGAGCTGGTGGCCTCGTCGAGGATCAGGATCGCCGGGTCGCGCAGCAGCGCGCGCGCGATGGCCAGCCGCTGGCGCTGGCCGCCGCTGAGCTTCACGCCGCGCTCGCCCACGAGTGTGTCGTAGCCCTCGGGAAAGCGCTCGATGAACTCGTGGCAGTGCGCGCGCTCCGCCGCCGCGCGGATCGACGCCTCGTCCGCGCCCACGCGGCCATACGCGATGTTCTCGCGGATGCTGCCGCCAAAGAGCAGCACCTCCTGCGGCACGATCGCCATGTTTGCGCGCAGCGTGTCGAGATCGAGCGTCTGCGCGTCCACGCCGTCGAGCAGGATGCGCCCGGACTCCGGCGCGTAAAAGCGGAGCAGCAGCGAGACGAGCGTCGATTTCCCCGCACCGCTCGGGCCGACGAGCGCGATCTTCTGCCCCGGCTCCGCGGTGAGCGAAAGCCCGCGCAGCACCTCCAGATCGGGCCGCGAGGGATAGCGGAAGGTCACATCCTCCAGCGCCACCGCGCCGCGCAGCCGCAGCGCCGGCGCGGTCCCGGCGGGCACTGCGGACGATTCCTCCGCCGTCTCCTTCAGCAGTTCGGCCACGCGCTCATTCGCGCCGAGCGTGCGCTGGAGCTGGCTGAAAACCTCCGCGAAAGACGACACCGCGCCGCCGACGAAAAGCGTGTAGAGCGTGAACCGCGTGAGCTGCCCGTGCGTGAGCTGGCCCGCCTTCATCAGCACCGCGCCGTACCACAGCACGAGGATGATCGAGCCGAAGATGCCGAGGATGATGAAGGCCACGAGACCCGCGCGCCGCCGGGCGCTGCTCAGGACCGTCTGCAGGTACGCATCCACACCGCTCGCGTAGCGCCGCGCCTCGTGGCGCTCATTGGCGAACGCCTTCACATTCGCAATGCCCTGCAGCGTCTCCTCGACGATCGTGGCGCTCTCCGCCAGCCGGTCCTGCGCTTCGCGCGAAACCCGCCGCACCTTTCGCCCGACAAACACCGCCACCAGCATGAGCACGGGAAACGTGGAGACCATCACGAGCGAAAGCCTCGGCGAGGTCGCCGTGATGGCGATGACTCCGCCGAGCAGCATGATCGTCTGCCGCAGCGCCTGCGGGATCGTGCCGGTGAGCGTCTCGCCGACGAGCGTCAGGTCGCTCGACATGCGGCTCGTCAGCTCGCCCACGCGATGCTCGCCGAAAAACTTCATCGGCAGCCCGATGAGCGTCTCGTAAAGCCGCCGCCGCAGCCGGGCGACGGCGCTTTCCCCCACGAAATTGAACGCGTACGAGTAGAAAAACGTGAGCACCGCCTGGATCGCGAGCGTCCCGACGAGCAGCAGCGCCACGGTGTTCACATCCGGCCTCCAAGTCCCCGAGGGCGGCGCGACGGACGGCACCGCGGCGTCCACGAGATGCCCCACGAGCAGCGGAAACATGAGCCCGAAGGTCATCGACACGACGAGCGCCGCGAGCGCGAGGGCAAAGCGGCCGCGCCACGGGGCGACGTACGCCAGCAGCGCGCGGATTTCGTCGAGGTTCAGCCTGCGGCGGGCTTTCGGGATTGGGGCAGCCATCGTCGTGCGCTACCTCGCGATTCCTGATTCCGACTGGTCCGCGAGACTCATGTCGATCTCGTAACGCGCGGCCGAGATGCAGCCGCCGAGGATGATGATCGAGCCGGAAAGATAGATCCACAGCAGCAGCGCCACGACGCTCCCGAAGGTGCCGTAGAGCGCATTGAACTGGCCGATGTTCCGCGTGTAGAGGACGAAGAGGCGCTGGAGGATCTCCAGCGAAACGGTGACGAAAAGCGCGGCGCTCCACACCTCGGTGAAGAGGGTTTTCCGACGCGGGGCGAATTTGAAAAACATGCTCATGCCATAGAACAGCACGAGCAGCGGAATGCCGAACTTTGCAAAGTCGAACAGGTACCAGACGAAGCTGAAATCCAGCCCGACCTGTCGCGAGTGCTTCCAGTAAAGCTCCTCGAGCGCCCTCAGCACACTCGGCGCGACGACGCCGAGGAGCAGTGCGCTGGCGAGGATCCCGGTCATGAAGAGGTTTTTGATCGGGAGCCGCCACCACGAGTACTCCTTTGTGCCCCACGCCCGGTTCACCCCGCGCACGAGCGCCTGGAAAAAGCGCATCGCACTCCAGAGCAGTACGCCGATGGCGATCAGCCCGGCGCTCTTTCGCGATTTCACCACGCCGTTGATCGTATTGATCACCGTGGTCGCGTCCTCCGCCTCCAGCGGGATGTAGTTCGAGACGTACTCTACGATCTTTGCCGTCGCCTCAGCCTGAGCTGCCGGGGTTTTCAGAAAGCTCGTGCCGATCGTGATGAGCAGCAGGATCAGCGGGAACATGGCAAAGAAGGCGTAGTAGGCAAAGGACGCCGCCCGCTGCTCGCCGTCGGTCTCGTCGTATTTCTGCACTGCCCGCCATGCGATGGCCGCCACGCGCCGGACCCGCCGGGCAAGGGCGGAGCCGGCCTGCCGGGCAAAGCGTACTGGAGCGTCCATCGCGCGGACCTTAGTGGAGAAGTTTCCATCCACGCAACCTTCCGACGTCTTGCAAGCGATACAGTGACCGCTAGCCTATGCCGCCAATGCCGGAGCCCACGCCGCCCCCTGCGAAGATGAAGCCGAAACGAGGATGGTTCCGGCGGGCCCTCCGCTGGGCGCTCGTCGCCGCGCTTGTCGCAGCGATCTTTCACCGCCCGCTCTTTCACACGGCGGCCCGCCTCGCGCTCGTCACGGTCGCCGCGCGCATGCACCTGAAGGTCGATCTGCATCTCTCGGGGAGCATCTTCACGAACCTGGTCGTGGAAGGCATCGCCGCGGAACCCGTGGGCGATTTCCCGAATCCGATCCGCAAGATCGCCATCGCCCGCGTGCGGCTCGACTACAGCATCCCGCGGCTGGTGAAACACGGCATCGGCGAGTTCCTCGGCAGCTACGAAATCATCGACGCCACGCTCGATTTCGAGGCGCTGCCGAGCAAGGACACCGGCGAGCGCCGGGAAAAGCAGAGCATCGCGCAACTGCTCAACACCATCCTCGGCCAGCCCGCGCTCTACTCCGACCGGGTGAAAATCGAGAACCTCAACCTGACAGTGCGCGCCCAGAAGAATGTCACCGAGATTCGCGGCTTCCATCTCCTGCTCGATCCCGAGCACACGGGCGAGCTGCGCATCACGCGCCTGCGGATTCCCGGCGTGCCCGTGTGGGAAAACCTCGCCGCCGAGACAAGTTATGAGGCGAGGAACTTCTACATCCGCCACCTCCAGCTAGCGCCTGAGCTGAGCCTGGAGGAGGTGAATTTCGACGCGTCCCTGCGCTCGAAGAACAAAGGCAGCATGCAGCTCAAAGCCCGCGCGTTCGGCGGCACCGCCGATCTCAAGCTCGCAGGAAGCCAGCTCAACGCGCGCGGCGAAAACCTCGCGAAAAGCTACGACACGGCGCTGACCGTGCAGGCCGAGGGCATCTCCATCGACCGGACGCTCGCCTATTTCAATGTGCCGAAACTGCCATTCGAGCTGGGCACGCTTGCGAGGCTCGACCTCCATTTCACCGGCGAGCCGGAAAAGCCGCGCACCTGGCGGGGAAACGCGGGCGCGCGGGTCGAGGCGCTCACTTTCGACAAGACGCACATCGACGCCGCGGAGTTCGCCGCCACGTTCAAGGACGGCCGCGCCGACGTCACCGCCGTCGAAGTCGGCGCCGGTAGAAACAGCGCCGTCCTCACCGCGCAGGTCGCGCTCCCGGAATCCGTGAACGATTTCCCTAAGAGCGAGGTGGACGCCACGCTACGCATCGACGCGCCCGACCTCCCCGCGCTCACCGCGATGCTCCCCGAACCGCTCACCGGCAACGTCTCCGGCGGCGGCACGCTCTCGCTGCGCGGCGGAAAGGTCAGCGCGGACCTCGCGCTAGACGCCGCGAAACTGGCCACCGGCAAGTTCTCCGTCGGCGCGGGAAAGGTGCGCCTCAAAGTGGCGAAGCGCGTCGCCAAGCCGGGCCTCGCGCCTTTCGAGGAACTCGACAGCGACATCGCCGCGGAGTTCACCGACCTGCGCGTGGACACGTTCGCCGTCGATTCGGCCACGCTCCGCGTGGAGAATCGCGACCACCTCGTGACGCTCCACGCGCTCGACGTGCGCCGCGCGGAAAACTCAGTGACCGCACTGGGGACGTACCGCGTCCCGCGCGATTTCAAGAACGCGGCAAACGCGCCGGTCGATGCGCAGTTCGCAATCAAAGTGCCGAAGCTGGCGGACTTTGGCATCGCGGTGAACGGCCAGACGCTCACCGGACATCTGGATGGCAGCGGCACGCTCAAGCTCGTGAACCAGGCGCTCGCCGGCGGCGTGACACTCGACGGCGGGGACTTTCAGCTCGGCGAATTCAAGGCGGGGAAACTGACGGCGAAAGTCGCCATCGCGGACAACGTAGCGACGGTCGGCGAGTTCGCGTTCAAGCTGAACAGCACTGACCAGATCACAGTCTCCGGCAAGGCGGGCGTGCAGGCGCCCTTCGCCTACGATGGAGCAGCCGTCGTGGACATCCGCAATCTTGCCGCGCTCCAGCCGCTGCTCGCCGTCTTCGACGTGAAGCAGACACTCGCCGGCGCACTCCACATCGAGTGGAAAGGCGACGGCACGGAGCCGGAGAAAGGCGCGCCGCTGGAGCACGCGGGCTCGCTCTCAGTCGCGCTCGAGAAAGGCCGCTTCGACAAGACGGACCTCAGCGAGATCAAGCTCGCTGGCATCTACGGACCCGGCTACGCGCAAACCAGCGAGCTGCATCTGCTCACCGGCCCGACCGACTTCACCGGCGCGCTGGAGATCAAGGAAGGCAAGCTGCGCATCCGCGACATCAGCCTCTCGCAGGGCAAGCTGACGGTCCTCACCGGATACCTCATCCTGCCCATCGACCTCGCCAATCCGAAGGAACTCATCCCGCTCGACGGCCGCATCGCCGCGAATCTCAACGCGACGAAACTCGACCTCGAAAAACTCCTCGCCAGCTTCGGCCAGACCTCCCCGGTGAGCGGAAACTTCAACGCCAACATCGTCGCCGGCGGCACCCTGCTCGCCCCGCTCGGCCATCTCAAGCTTTCCGCCACAGGCCTCAAGACCAAGACCCTCGCCTCCATCGCCCCGGCCGATCTCGACCTCGACCTCCACTACTCCAACAAGGAACTCACGCTCGCCAGCGTCCTGAAGCACCCGCAAATCCAGCCGCTCACCATCAAAGGGCACGTCCCGCTCGACCTCGACGCGACGATCAAAAACAAGAAGATCGACCCCGCGCTCCCGCTCGACGTCACCGTGCATCTCCCAGCCTCATCGCTCGCCATCGTGCCAAAGCTCGC
>JAYTML010000572.1:0-2014 GCA_043728655.1 Chthoniobacter sp.
AAGAAGGCTGCGCCCAAGAAGGCGGCTGCGCCTGCCGCCGCCGCGGAATAGGACGCTCGCGGGGGACGGTGCCCAGATCACGGGCCAGTCTGGCATGCGCTATCTCATCGTCGATGGGCATAGCGTGATCTTTGCGTGGCCGGAGTTGCGACGGCTGCATGCGCGCCGTATGGCGCTGGCCCGGGATGAACTCGTGAAGACGCTGACCTCCTACCAGGACGCGAGCGGCGTGCGGGTGGTCGCGGTTTTCGACGGGAAAGGTGCGAAGGCGACCGAGGCGACCGAGCCGGGCGGCATCCAGATTTTCTACTCGGGTGCCGGGCAGACTGCGGATCAGATCGTCGAGCGGCTGGTGGCGAAATACGCGGGCCGGCACGAAATAACGGTGGCTACGTCCGACCACATGGAGCAGCAGACGGCGACGAGCTTTGGCGCGCTGGTGGTTTCCGCCGAAGGCCTCCGGCCTTGGCTCACCGAGGCGCGGACCGACCTCCACCGCCGGCTGACGAAGTTCCGGCCGAAATAAAAGCGCGGGACCGGCTAACGCGGGCCGCCGCTGTGAAATCGAGGCGCCGGCGGGCTATTTCTTCAGCAGGTCGCGAATCTCAGAGAGGAGCTTCACGTCCGCCGGCACGTCCGCCACGGGAGCGGGCTTGGCCGCTTCCTTTCTCTTCAACGCGTTGATCCCCTTCACCATCATGAAGATGCAGAAGGCGAGGATGGCGAAGTTGATCGCCACGGTGAGGAAGTTTCCGTAGGCGAAAACCGGACCGAGTTTTTTGGCGTCCGCCAGCGGCAAGCCGGCGGTGATTTTATCCGACAGGGCGACGTAGAGATTGGAGAAATCGACGTTGCCGATGATTTTGCCGACCATCGGCATGATCAGATCTTCGATGATCGAAGAGACGATTTTTCCGAACGCCCCGCCGATGATGACACCGACCGCCAGGTCGATGACGTTGCCTTTGACGGCAAACTCCTTGAATTCGCTGGCCATGCTCATGGGCGGGAGTGTGCTGAGGGGATCGCCAGCGGGCAAAGACATTCTTATCGCGATCGAATCGCGATGCCGTAGCGGACGCCGGAACCGCTGGCGAAAGCATTTGCGGCGATCACACCTTTCGCTACTCTCTCCGCCCCCATGAGTTTCCAAGAGCAAATCGACCTGGATCTGAAAGAGGCGATGAAGGCGAAACGGGCCGAGCGGCTCAGTGTCATCCGGATGCTCAAGAGCGCGCTGAAGAACCTGGCGATCGAAAAAGGCGGCATGCAATTTGTCCTCGATGACGCCACGGCGCTCGGCGTGGTGCGCAAGGAAATGAAGAAGCGGCAGGACTCGATCGAGAGCTTTGAAAAGGGCGGGCGTCCCGAGCTGGCGGCCAAGGAGCGGTCCGAGGCGGAGATCCTCGCAGCCTATCTCCCGCAAGCCATGAGCGCGGCGGATATCGCCGCCCTAGTCGCCAGCTGCATCGCCGAAACCGGCGCGACTTCAAAGAAAGACATGGGTGCCGTGATGAAGCTCGCCAACGAGCGCGCCGCCGGCCGCGCGGACGGACGCGCCCTAAGCAGCGCGGTGAGCGCCGCTTTGAACTGAAGCCTCTGCAAAACTCCTCATGGTCAGCGCCATCATCGTCGCCGCCGGCAGCAGCCGCCGCATGGGGTTCGACAAACTTTTCGCCCCCCTCGCTGGGCATCCCGTTCTTTGGCACTCGCTGAAAGCCTTTGGCGACTGCAAGGAAGTCGATGAGATCCTCGTCGTCACCCGGGAAGACGGCATGGATCAGGTCGAGGCGCTCGTCGCCGACAGCAAGCTGAAGAAAGTCACCAAAGTCATCAGCGGCGGCCCCGAGCGGCACATCTCCGTCTGGAATGGTCTCCAGGCCGTGGACGCCACCGGCAGCGCCTACGTCGCCATCCACGACGGCGCGCGCCCGCTCACCACGCCCAAGCTCATCCGCGCCTGCCTCGACCTCGCCAAAGTCCACGGCGCCGCCTGCTGCGCCTCGCAGATTCC
>JAYTML010000573.1:0-1552 GCA_043728655.1 Chthoniobacter sp.
GATGCGGATGAGCCCGACGAGCTGCGTCTGGTCGTCGCCCTCCACTGCGCGATGCAGGAACTTGTATTCCCAGTTTGGCCGCCCGCTCACGTAGAGCACCCGATGCGGCCCCGCGCCGCGATCGATGACCACGACGGTCTCGTTGTTCGCCATCGTCGCCTCCGCCGCGCCCGCGATTTTCGGCGCGACCGTGAGGCGGTAGAAAAGGACGCCCGTCTGCGCCGGGCGAAACTGAAAACGGATGGTGAATTTGCCGCCCTCGCGCGGAACCGCCTGCGTTTGTTCCGCGGCAGGCTTCACCGCTTCGCCGGGCTTTCCGGCGGTGACCGGCACGAGTTGCGCGACGATCTCCTCGCCTGCGAATCCGCTCGCCGCGATCTCCGCCTGCACAGTCACGGGCGCGTCTTCAAAGGATGTCTGCGTCACCGCCGTGCCCGTCACGGCCAGATCGCGTTCCGGGCCGTCGCGTCCGATGACGACCGGGTAGATGGGCGGCAGACCCTGCAGCGACGTGGCTTCCGCCGGATCGGCGGCGATGCCGTCGGTGAGCAGGATGATGCCCGCGAGCGGCTGCCCGCGGTAGCGCTCGGCGAGCTGGGCGAGCGTATGGCCGAGCGCGGTGGTGCGGCCGTCAAAGGCGAGTTCGTGGTAGTCCTGCGTCGGCTGGAGGCGCGCGTCGGCGAGGTAATGGCGGAGGTCGAAGCTCTCCGCGAGCGGAGTCCGCCAGTCGCTGCGCGCACCGGCGACGACGCTGCGCAGCACATCGCCGCGCGATTCAGCCGAGCCGGCATCGTGCAGCGTCATGCTGAGCGAATTGTCGGCGACAATGGCGATGACGTTCGCGCCCGGCTTGGCGCGCTGGTCGGAGAGCGTGGGCTCCAGCAGGCACGCGAGGAGCGCGGCGAGACCGAGCATTTTCAAAACAGCGCACGCCAGCCGCAGCGGCCCGCGCGCCGGTGCGCGGAGGTAGGACCACGCGACGAAAGCGAACGCTGCGCAGAGGGCGATGAGCGCGGGCCAGAGCCAGTCCCGCCCGGCGAGGAAGAGCGCGGCGAGGCTCATGGGCGTGGAGAGGGCCGCCGGTGCCGCGCGCGGATCCTCGTTCCCAAGCTCCGGATTGGGAACGCGCCTGTCTTCGAAGCTCGGCTTCGCCGTGATGCTAGGACAGGGGACGCCTCGATTACGTCGGCCGCGTGTCGAAGCGGAGCTTCGCAGACAATGGCGTTCCCAAGCCGGAGCTTGGGAACGAGGTGCAGGGGCGCACTCCTCATCGGTCCCGGCTCCGCCCAAGCTCCTCGTAGTAGCGCCGCACGCGCTCGGCGTATTTGCTCGGCACGGGGTCGCGGTCGATCGGCACCAGGCTCTCCTTCGATTCGCGGCGTGCGAGTTCCTCGGTGAGGCGGTTGCGCAGCTCCACGAGCGGGGCGCTGATCTTCGTGTTCACGAGATCCCAATTCGGTTTCAAGCTGTGCCGTTTGAATTCCGCGCGCACGCCCTGCGCCGTTTCGCGGATGCGCGCGACCTCGGTGCGAAGCTCGGGGGAATCCACCAT
>JAYTML010000574.1:0-4096 GCA_043728655.1 Chthoniobacter sp.
GCACCGTTGTTGGTAACGATCGGGTTGCCTGTGGCCGCAGTCCCAATCAGGGCATTAATGGTCAGGTTCCTGCCGTTCAGGTCGAGCGTGCCGCCGCGCGCCGCCGTGCCCGTGCCGATGAGCGTCAGGTCGCCCTTGTTGAATCCGAAAGGAAGGGCGTTGTCCGTCGAAATCTGGAGCGTGTTGATGAAGGTCGAGGCCGCGTCGCCGATGATGGTGTTGCCGTTGTAGGTCAGGGCACTGAACGCAGCGGTCGGGATCGTGATATTGCCCGTGGCCAGACGGCCCGTCACCTGAACGCCGGTTTGTCCGGTGATCGAACCGGTGAACGTCGGTGCGATGTTGAAGTCGAGGGCGACGTTGCCGCCGGACACTGACGAGGTAATCACGCCGTTCCCCGCGAGCGTTCCAATCACTTCGGAGAATCCGTTCATGTCGAGCGTGCCGTTCACGGTGAAGACCGACGTATTGACAACGATGTTGCCCGCCCCTGCCCTGTAAATAGCGCTGGCATCGATCGTCACGTTGCCCTTGATCGCGGCGTCTCCCGCAAACGCCAGTGCGCCACCGCCGACGTAGAGTGTGCCGCCGGAAACCTGCGTCAGTCCGGTGAACCCGTTGTTCTGGTTCGCCAAGTTGGCCTGAATGGCCAGGGTGCCGTTGCCGGTTTTCGTCAATCCGCCACCGCCGGTGCCGTTGATCACCGCATTGATGATCATGTCGAACGGCGCGTTCGTGCTGTCGCCGACGTTGAACGTGCGCTGCCCCGCGGTGTTCAGGTCGAGGATGCCGGTCGCGGCGCCATTGCCACGGAGGGTCGCGACGCCGCCATTGTTCGTGGCGTCATAGACGACGTCGTTCGTCAGCAGCAGATTGCCTGTGCCGATATTGATGCTGGAGGTCGTGTAGGTCGGCCCGCCGCCCAGGGTCACAACGTTGGCTGCATTCGGCGTGTAGGCGATATTGTTCGTCGCGAGATCGAGGACGCCGGACCGGATGAAAAGAGCGGTCGTCGCCGTATTCGGAAGCGCGCCGCCAACGGTCGGGCGGAGCGTCGGGCCGTTGACCGGGAGCACCGTGTTGGTCGTGATCGTCGTGCCGTTGAGCGTGATGTTGCCCGAGAGCGTGTTCCCGGCATTCGTGAGCGTGATGAGACCCGGCGTGGTGTTGTTTCCGAACGACGTCGAAATCGCAGTCAGATTACCCGCTCCTGTGAGGGCGCCGGCGATGGTGATCGTCGCACCGGGATACGCCGTAGCCGTGGGGTTGTTGTTGGTGTTGTTGCCGCCGGTGATCGCGTCCAGCGTCAGCGTCCTGGTCGCCGCGATGGAGATGCCGTTCGCGCCGCTGCCCAAGGTGATCGTCTGATTGCCAACGATGTTCTGGATCGTGCCATCCTGCGTGACCGTGAAGACGTTGTCGAAAGTGCGCGAGCCGGACTTCGAATCCAGCACCACATTGCCGCCGCTGAGCTGCACGCCCGCGGTACCGATGGGGTTATTGGCACCACCGACGAGGACCACCGTGCCGCCCTGAACATCGACCAGGGAAGTCGAGCCGAAGGTGTTCGCGGAAACCGTCTGGTCGAAAATGAGCCGTCCCGCACCCTGCTTGGCGAGCGTTACCGCAAAGCCGTTATCCGTGAGAATTCCGTTAAACGCGACGTTGGCGTTGTTGTTGATCGTGACGGTCCCCGCGGCGCTGTTGCCGAGGTTCACCGTACCAGCGAGACGCAGCGTCTTGCCGGTCAATCCCGTCACGTTCAGCGTCGTGCCCACCGTCTGCGTGTAGCTGCCCAACTGCGCCTGCGTGAACATCGTGCCATTCAGATCGACCGTGGAAGTCGCCGTCACGCTTAGCGCATCACCATTGCCCGAGCCGACTACGACCGCATTGCTCCCGGCCGCAGTCGTATTCGACTCCGCGGTCCAAAGCTTGGCGGACGGGATCGCCGTCTCGGTCGCACCGACATCCAGCCCGACCCCACCCGACCAGGACAGGATTTCCGACGCGCCGCCGCCGCCCTGCACGTATTGGACGACGATATCATGCAGACCCGCCGAGAGAGTGATCGCCGCGCTGCCCAAGTCTGTGGTGCCCTTGCCGCCGTCGTTGTTCAAAACAAGCACGCCGTCGATGAAAATGCGGCTGCCGTCATCCGATGCGCTGAAAAAACGGTAGCTGCCGGCGTTGGTGATCTGCAATTTGCCGAGCCATTGCACATCGACCGCCGTGGTCGGGCTCAGGGCCGTGCCGCCGCCGCTGGCCGTGGTGAGGTCAAAACGATTGAGATTCGCATCGTAACGGGTGCTGTTCGCCGTCCCGGAATAGTCCACCGCCGTGGTGTCACCCGTGCTCACGCCAAAAAGCCGGCCGGAGAGGCCGTTCTGGTTGACCGTGGACAGCGTATTGAGCTGCAAAGTGCCGCCCGCAAGCGTCACTGCACCCGTACCCAGCGCGTTATCATTGCTCGCAGTGGTCACGCCCGTCCCGACGGAGGTCACGCTCGTTCCCGTGACATTGGCCGAAAGCGTCCCGGCATTGATCGTCCAATCACCCGAATACGCATTGTTCACGCCCGACAGCGTAAGCTTTGCCGTCCCCGCCTTGGCGTAGCTCGAGAATCCGTTCAGGCGAACGCTCATCGTCGCATCGAAATTCGTCGTGACCGTGCCGCCGCCCATGGTCAGGTAGCTCGTCGGCGCCAAAGGATTCGTGCCGATCGAGTAGCCTGCCGCATCGAAAGTCAGGGATCCGACGGCCGGGGATGCGGATGCATTATCCACCAACACAGCCCTTCTCACCCCGGCGGTGGCGGTTCCATCAAAGAGGGCATCGTTGAAATCCGTCCACAGCGAGGCGGCGTTCCAATTCATCCAGGTCCCGGAATCCCACAATACATCCGTGTTGCTCGCTGGATTCCATGTCTGCGTCGCGGCGTGCGCCTCCTCCGGAAGCGAGACCGACAATACGGTGGAAAGAACCAGCCACGACGAGAGCCGCTTGATGAAATGCGGGGAAAAGCGGGAGCCTTTGGCGGAGTTACGGGTGGATTTACGCATATGGGTGGGCAGGTTTTCGGACGGGTTGAGAGAGCGTGGGAAGTGGTTCGGGGGGGATTGAGCCGCGTGCAAGCTGGACGGTCTGTGGGGGCAGGTCAAAAAAAAAATTACAAATCGGAAAGACTTTCGCCTTTCCCCTGTAGTTCACGCTCTCATTTCTCATCCGCGACGGGAAATCCCGAAGCCGGCAGGCCGGCCCGGGCTCGCCGCCCGACCGCCCCGGCGGTGTGAAGCGCGTGTCCCCGGTCCGGACTTCGCACCACCTGTCCGGCCCCTCGTCGCCCGCGAAACCGCTTGGCATCAGCCTCCGCAGCCGGTAGCCTCCGCGCCTTCCCACCTCCAACGGATGAAACTGCGCCTCTCCCTCGTCGTCCTTTCCTGCATCCTCAGCGTCGTCACCGGCCTCGTGCTCGCCCGCGGCAGCCGCGCCACAGCCGGTGCAAAAACCCGTGCCACGCCCCTCATCGGACTCTCGCTCGACACGCTGAAAGAGGAGCGCTGGCAGCGCGATCGTGATACTTTTATGCGCCGCGCGGGGGAGCTGGGAGCCACGGTGAAAGTGCAAAGCGCCAACAGCGACGACGTCCGCCAGATCGCCGACGTGCAGGCGCTCATCACCGAGGGCGTGGATGTCATCGTCATCGCCCCGCACAATGGCGACGCCATGGCAAAGGCCGTCGATCTCGCCCAGGAAGCCGGCATCCCCGTCATCGCCTACGACCGCCTGATCAAAAACTGCGACCTCGACCTCTACATGACCTTCGACAACGTCCGCGTCGGCGAGCTGCAGGGCCAGTTCCTCGTGGATGCCTTTGCAAAAATGGGCGGCGGGAAAAAGCGCATCATCCGCATCTATGGCGCGAAGACGGACAACAACGCCGTCCTTTTCAAGCAAGGCCAGGACAAGGCGCTCGCCCCGCTCATCCAGAGCGGCTCGATCGAGGTGGTGCATGAGGACTGGGCCGACGACTGGAAGCCCGAGAACGGCAAGAAAATCGCCAACGCCGGCATCAACAAGGCCGGGCACAACTTCG
>JAYTML010000575.1:0-13128 GCA_043728655.1 Chthoniobacter sp.
ATGACGGGTGTTTCCAAACGCACGGATCGCGGCTAGGTTCCGCGCCCCCGAACCTATGAATGCCCTCTCCGCCAAGTTTCAAATCAGCGCGCCGAACATCGCGTCATGCCCGGAATCGGAGCTTCCGGAGTTTGCCTTCATCGGGCGGTCGAATGTGGGGAAGTCTTCGCTGCTCAACCTGCTGGCTGGGACGAAGGCTCTGGCAAAGGTCTCGGCGACGCCGGGGCACACGCAGTTGATCAATTTCTTCTCGATCGGCACGACTTGGACGCTCGTGGATCTGCCGGGCTATGGCTATGCGAAGACGGCGCGGAAGGAGCGGGACCGCTTTCAGCAGATGATCGCTGGCTACCTGTGCGGGCGCCCGAATCTGGCGTGCGTGTTTGTGCTGATTGATTCGCGCCATGAGCCGCAGGCGATCGACCTGGAATTTCTGGAGTGGCTGATGGGGGAGCGGGTGCCTTTTGCTCTGGTCTTCAGCAAGGCGGACAAGCTGAAGCCGGGCCGGGTGCAGGCGAATATCGAGCTGTTTCAGGCGAAGATCGCGCCGGGCTGCGAGGAGCTGCCGAGGGTTTTCACGACGTCTGCCGTGACGAGGAGTGGACGGCTGGAGCTGCTGGCTTTCATCAAGGACACGCTGGCGCAGGTGGAGCCGACGGAGTAACCGCGAATGCCGGAAGCGATGACCCTGGAGGATCTCGGATGGAATGCGGCGTTTGAGGCGGAGTTCGCGCCTTACCTCCTGGAGGGGTGGAAGCCGGCGCGCCTGATCCGGGACAATAAGATCACCTACGGGGCGCTCCTCGCCGATGGGGAGGAGCTGGAAGTCACCATGGGCGGGAAGGTTTACCACGACGCCGCAACCGATGCGGAGCTGCCGGCCGTGGGCGACTGGGTGGCGCTGGAACTCGGCGGCGCGAATGGCGAGACGATGATCCGGGCGCGGCTGGCGCGGCAGACGTGTCTCTCGCGCAAGATGTCGGGCCGGAGCACGGAGGAGCAGGTCATCGCGGCCAATGTGAGCGTGGTGGTGGTGGTGACGGATGCAGGCTCCGACTTCAGCCTGCGGCGGATGGAGCGCTATTTTGCGATCATCGGAAAGAGCCGATCGAAGGCCGTGGTGCTGGTGAACAAGTCGGACCTTTTTCCCGATGCGCAGAACGAGGAGGCGGCGGCAGCGATCCGCGCGCTGAATCCCGAGGCGGACGTGCATATCACCAGCGCGGAGAAAGGGACGAGCCTGAAGGTGCTGCGGCAGTATCTGCGGCGCGGAGTTTCGATGACGCTGGTGGGGTCGAGCGGCGTGGGGAAATCGTCGGTGATGAACCATCTGCTCGGCGAGGAATACCAATGGACCGACGAGGTCAATGAAACGACCGGCAAGGGGCGGCACAGCACGACGGCGCGCGAGCTGATCGTGCTGCCGGGTGGCGGCATCCTGATCGACAACCCGGGCATCCGGGAGGTCCACATGTGGACCGACGAGACCACGCTGCGCGAGCGGTTTGCGGACATCGAGGAGCTGGCGGCGCTGTGCAAATTCCATGACTGCAAACACGGCACGGACGCGGGCTGCGCGATCCGCGCGGCGATGGCCGGCGGGAAACTGAGCACGGCGCGCTTTGAGGGATATCTGAAGCTGGAGGAGGAGCTGGAAAAGCTCCGGGTCAGCCGCAAGCTGCGGCAGATCACGGGGGACCGGCACGTCCGGCGCCAGCAGCAGACGAAGGCGCGGAAGTATGCGGAGCGCAGCGAGCGGGAGCACGAGGAAGAGCCGCCAAGGCGGCGCGGCTAGTCATCCGGGCTTCGTGCCGGGCGGAGTGCGGTCGGGGCCGAAGTATTTCTCGCTGCGGTAGCGAAGCCAGACGCGGAGGACCTGCGGGATTTTTTCCCGCTCGGCTTTGCCCAGGCTTTCGTAAAGGGCGAGCGCCTTTTCCCGCTCGCCGCGGCACGCGCGGTTGTTGTGGGCGTCCCAGTAGCTCCGCGCCGCGCGGATGCGGCGGCAGGTTTCCTTGATCAGGGCCGCGCCGGTGAGCGGCTGGCCGGGCTTTTTCTTCGCAGGCATCGCGGTGCGTCTGCCGCTCCTAGGCGCGGCGCGCGGCGAGTTCCGCGGCGAGTTTCGGGCCGGCGGAGCGCGGGCCGAGGGCGCGGCCTTCGAGGGTGGCGACGGACTGGATGCCGAGCCAGGAATTCGTCAGGAAGATCTCGTCGGCTGTGGTCGCGTCCTCGCGGCGCAGGCGGCGTTCCTCGACCTTGCGGCGGGCGATGACCCACTCGCGGACCACCCCCGCTCGCGCGCCGCTGGACCTGGCGGGCGTGGAAAGGCGGTCGCCGTGGAGGAGGAAGACATTCGCGCAGCAGGCGGACACCAGTTCGGCGCGGTCATTGAAAAGCAGCGCCTCGTCGAAGCCCCGCCGCCGGGACCGGGCGAGGGCGTCGGCGTTGAACCAGTAGTTCGCCGTCTTCAGGCCGCGGAACGGCGCGTGATAGGTCTCATCGTGGAGCGTGAGTTCCCAAACGTCGTCCTCATCCGGCGCGGCGCGGTCCTCGATAAAGACGAAAACGCGCGGCTGCGCGGCAGGCGCGGTCAGCGGGCCGTCGCCCGCGGTGACGTAAAGGCGGGCGAAACCCTCGCGCGCGGCGCCGTGGAAGAGCGCCGGCGCGGCGCGCAGTGCGGCCTCGTCCACGGCGAACTCGCGATCCGCACAGGCCTGGACGAGTCGGGCCAGATGCTGCTCGAAGAACTCCGCCTCGCCGCAGCTGATCCGCAGACTTTCAAAAACCGACATCCCATAGCGGAACCCGCGATCCGCGATCGGCACTGAGTCGGCCGGTTCGAACGCCGTCCCGGTCCAGTGCCAGGAGCGCGGCGGCTGGGAGTCGGGAGTTGAGAGTGGAGAGCCGCTCATCGTGGAAAAACGCGAAAATCGCCAACCCGCCGTCATCGAAAATCACCACCGCCCCCCGTCAAGTGATCGTCAGTTCCTTTGTGATCTGGAAGCGCTCGATCCTCTTCCTCAAAGTCGCCCGGGTGATGCCGAGCAGCTTCGCGGCGCGCACCTGATTCCCCTTCGTCTCCTTCATCGCATAAAGCGTAAATTCACGTTCAAGCCACGGCAGCAGTTGGACATCCGGATCAATCTGCGCGGCTTTCAGCAGCACCTCGATGGCCGCCTCCGTGGTCTGGGCGACCGGCGCACCAGCAGGTGCCGCGGCACCGGCTTCGGCTGTCTCGGGCGGCCCTAACGGGATGTCCTTTGGCGTCAAAAGGTCCGAGGTCGCCAGGACGCACGCACGCTGAATCGAGTTCTCCAGTTCGCGGACGTTTCCCGGCCACGAATGCGTCTCAAGCAGGCGCACCGCCTCCTCGCTGAGCTGGAGCCTCGGCAGCAGTTTTTGCACGGCCACCTTTTGCAGAAAGTACTCGGCGAGCAGCCGCACGTCCTCGGTCCGCTGGCGGAGCGGCGGGAGCTGGATGCGGACGACGTTCAGCCGGTAGAAGAGATCCTCGCGGAACGCCTTCTTCGTCACCTCCTGCTCGAGATTCTTGTTGGTCGCCGCCACGATCCGCACGTCGGCTTTCAGCGTCTCGTTTCCACCCACGCGGGAGAACTCCCCGCCCTGCAGCACCCGCAGGATTTTCCCCTGCAAGGCCAGCGGCATGTCGCCGATCTCGTCGAGGAACAGCGTCCCCCCATTGCTCTGCTCGAACCGGCCGACCCTCATGCCGACCGCGCCGGTGAATGCCCCCTTCTCATGCCCGAAAAGCTCGCTCTCCAGCAGTTGCTCAGGGATCGCCGCGCAGTTGATCGCCACGAATGCCTTCGCGTTGCGCCCGCTGTAGTGGTGGATCGCCCGCGCGACCAGCTCCTTGCCCGTCCCGCTCTCGCCCGTGATCATCACCGGCGCATCGCTGTGCGCCACGCGCCCGACCATTTTGAAAACCTGCTGCATCGCCACCGACTTCCCGACGATCGAGTCCTGATGCTCCTCCACAGTGAGCTGCGGCTTGAAGGTCGTCGCCGCCTTCATCTCGGCCTGCGCCTTCAGCGCCGCATCCACCACCACCTTGAGCGTGAATGGCAGCGTCTCCTTCCGGATGAAATCGAACGCGCCGAGTTTCATCGACTCGATCACCGCCTGCGTCGTCCCAAAGCCGCTCATCAGCACCACGGTCGCGTTCGGATCGCGCTGCCGCAGTTTCACCAGCAGCTCCTGCCCGCTGTAGGGCGAGAGATGCGTCTCGCACAGCACGACATCGGGCGATTCGCGGCAGAAAATCTTGAAGCCCTCGTCGCTTTTCGTCGCCGTGATGACGCGCGTCGTCGCGGTGCCGAGCTGGTGCTGCACCCAGTCGAGGAAGTCCGTCTCAGGATCGATGACGAGGAGGGTTTGAGGTTTATCCATTTGGAAATCAGAGGCCGCCGTATCGGCGCTGCCGTTTATTGAACTCCGCGATAGCCCCGCGCAAGTCGTCTTTCCCGAAGTCCGGCCACAGCTTTTCGGTCACGAAGATCTCCGTGTAGCTGAGCTGCCAAAGCAGGAAATTTGAAAGCCGCATCTCGCCCGAGGTGCGGATCAGCAGATCCGGGTCGGGAAAGTCGCGGGTGTAAAGCTGCGCGCCGAGCTGCTCCTGGTCGATGTCCCCCACCCCGATCCGTCCCGCCGCCACGTCCTCGCAGAGCGCCTTCACAGCGTCGATGATCTCCGCGCGTCCGCTGTAATTCAGCGCCAGCACGAGCGTCGTCGCCGTGTTCCCCGCAGTCTGCGCCACGGCGTCGGCGAGCGCCTGCTGGCAGCTCGCCGGCAGCTCGTGCAACCGGCCGATCGCCTGCAGGCGCACGTTGTTTTTCATCAGCGTCGGCGTCTCCTGCGCGATGAAATGCTCCAGCAGCGCCCACAGCGCCGCGACCTCCGCCTCGGGCCGCTTCCAGTTTTCCGTCGAAAACGCGTACACCGTCAGGAATTCCACGCCCAGCTCCACGCACGCCTCCGTCACCGCGCGCACCGACTCCGCGCCCTGCTCGTGGCCTTTGATCCGACCGAGCCCGCGCTCACGCGCCCAGCGCCCGTTCCCATCCATGATGATCGCGATGTGCCGCGGGACGGTCATCGGGTTTTCGATTTCGGAACCCTCCGCCAGCACCGGAATCTGAAATCTGAAATCACAACACGATCGTCTGGTCCCGGTTTGGCCCCACGCTGGCGATCCGCAGCTTCGCGCCGCTGAGCTCCGCGATCCGATGCAGATACTTCTGCGCGTTCTTTGGCAGCGCGGAGAATTTCTTCGCCTCATGCGTCGGCGTCTCCCAGCCCGGCAGCTCCTCATAGACAGGCACGCACTCAGTGAGCTGCCGGAAATCCGACGGCGGCACCTCCAGCGTCTTCCGGCCCAGCTTGTAGTGCGTGCAGATGCGGATGGAGGGCAGCGCATCCAGCCCGTCCAGATTTGTCACCGCGATCTCGTCGATCCCATTGATCATCCCCGCGTAGCGCACCGCCACGGCATCGAACCACCCGCACCGTCGCGCCCGCCCGGTCGTCGCGCCAAATTCGCGCCCCATCCCGTGCAGCATATCGGAGAAAGGCCCGTTCTCCGTCGGGAAAGGCCCCTCGCCCACGCGGGTCGTGTAAGCCTTCATCACGCCGAGCACCACATCCATGCGGTGCGGCGGGACGCCCGAGCCGGTGCAGGCTCCGCCCGCCGTCGTGTTCGACGAGGTCACATACGGATACGTCCCGTGATCGATGTCCAGGAACGTCCCCTGCGCACCCTCGAACAGCATCTCCCGCCCCGCCTTCAGCGCCTCGTGCAGGAAAACCACCGTGTTTCCCACGAACGGCGCGAGCTCTTTACCGGCCTCCAGATACGCCGCATTCACTGCTTTGAAATTGATCGGAGCCGCACCCATCACCTTGAGCACCGCGTTGTTCTCCTTCACGCGCTGCGCCAGTTTTTCCGAGAAAAGCGCCGGCTGCATCAGGTCCGCCATCCGCAGGCCCACGCGCGCCGCCTTGTCCCCGTACGCCGGGCCGATTCCGCGCTTCGTCGTCCCGATCTTCTGTTTGCCCTTCTTGATCTCCCGCTGCTCATCGAGCGCGCGGTGGTAGGGCAGCACCAGATGAGCCGCATCCGAGATCATCAGGTTCGCCTTCGTCACCTTGATCTTCTGCCGCCGCAGCCCGTCGATCTCCTTCGCCACCGCCACCGGATCGATCACCACCCCGTTGCCGATCACGCACTTTTTCTTCGGCCGCAGAATCCCCGACGGGATCAGGTGCAGCACATACTTTGTGCCGCCCACGATGACCGTGTGCCCCGCGTTGTTCCCGCCTTGCGAGCGCACCACGATGTCCGCGTCCTCGGTGAGAAAGTCGATGATCTTGCCTTTGCCTTCGTCGCCCCACTGGGCGCCGACGAGGATGGTATTTGCCATGATGAAATAGGGATAAGGGTGTGTGACAGGGAAAATCCCGAGGACCGCCGGAGCAGCTCGGGACGAGCGCGCAGAATAGAGTCCACACCCACCGGCGCAAGCGCGGAAAGGCGGGAGCCGCGCCAGCCGCATCAATGCAATGGCGGCTCCCTTTCCAAACGCAGAGGCGCAGAGACGGAAAGGACGCCGAGAGATTTCGCGAACCAACCATCGCGTCGTGAGTCCGCTGCAAGAAGGGAAAAGCCTCCGCGATTTCTGCGCCTCTGCGCCTCTGCGTTAAAAATCAGATCGCTCAAGCCGGACAGATACAGCGCGCGATGCGGTATCCACTTTCCGCTTCGGCGCGCGCGTTTCGGCCTCTATGAAATCCCCGCCATGTCCACCGACTCCCTGCTTTCCACAAAGCCCATCGCCCCCGCCGACCGCCTCATCTTCGCCCTCGACGTGCCCACCATCCGCGACGCCCGCGAGTGGATCGCGCGGCTCGGCGACGCCGTCACCTTCTACAAGCTCGGCCTCGAATTCTGCATGGGCGGCGACTACTTCGCGCTCCTCGCCGAGCTGCGCGACGCGGGAAAAAAAGTCTTCGCCGATCTGAAATTCTACGACGTGCCCGCCACCGTCCGCGGCGCCGTGGCGAATCTCTCCCGCGCAGGCGCGGAATGCTGCACGCTCCACGGCGTCACCTCCATTTACCGCGAAGCCGTGCAGGTGCGCGGCGGCATGAAACTCCTCGCCGTCACCGTCCTCACGAGCATGGATGAAAGCGACCTCGCCGAGCTGGGCTGGCGCGGCGGCCCCGTCGAGGACCTCGTCTCCCTCCGCGCCCGCGCCGCAGTCGCCGCGGGCATCGACGGCCTCATCTGCTCCGCACAGGAAGCCGCCCGCCTCCGCCGCGAACTCGGCCCCGCCCCGCTCCTCATCACCCCCGGCATCCGTGCCGCCAGCGACCGTGGCGGCGACGACCAGAAGCGCACCATGACGCTGGAGGAGGCCTTCCGCGCCGGAGCCGACCACATCGTCGTCGGCCGCCCCATCCGCAAAGCCGCAGACCCCCGCGCCGCCGCCGAGGCCATGCAAGCCGAAATCGCCCGCCTGTTCACCTCATAAGCGGCGCGTCTCAGCGCGGGCAAGGACTGCCTCGCCGGCGTCACGCAGGTGATCTACGAGCGACTGCTCGTGATGGATTTCCTCCCGCTCTGCGCCGAGGCACCGAGCGCACTCACAAACACCGCCATAAACGAACCCTGACGGAGGGAAGACGCTCTTTCCGAGCTAAGCCTCAGCGCGTCTGGTGAATCGCCGATCCGAGCGCGCTTCGTCCGGCGGAGGTGCTAGAATTTTGTAACCTCTTGCCACTTTCCGGTAAGTGCCCGATGCAAACATGCCCTCCCAGGATCCAACCGAACATTTCATCCAGTCGCTGACGGAAAGTCAGAACCGGCTGTATGGCTACATCTATTCGCTGATGGGCGATCGTCACGCGACGGCGGATGTGCTGCAGGAGTGCAATCTGGTGCTGTGGCGGAAATACGGGGAGTTCCGCGAAGGCAGTGAGTTTGTCCCCTGGGCGTTTGGCATCGCGCGGTTTCAGGTGCTGGCTCATCTGCGGGACCGGAAGCGGGTGCAGGCGCGCTTTGTGGATGCGGACCTGGCCGAGCTGCTGCATGAGGAAGCGGCGGCGCAGGCGGGCGAGTTTGAGGAGATGCGGGCGGCGCTGCGGCAGTGCGTGGGAAAGCTGCCGGAGCACAGTCGCGAGCTGGTCGAGCATCGCTATTTTCGCGGCCTCGCGATCCAAGCCATCGCGGATGAAACGGAGCGCAATCTGTCCGCCGTGAAGGTGGCGCTGATGCGGGTGCGGCACGCGCTGCGCGAGTGCATCGAACGACAAATGGGAAAGGCGAACGCTTTATGAACGACGAAATTCTGGAGCTGATCGATGCGCATCGCGATGGCGGCCTCTCGGCGGAGCAGCAGGCGCGACTGCACGAGCTGCTGAAAAGCGATCCGGCGGCGCGACGCGCCTTCGTGCAGGAGCAGATGCTGGCGGCGGCGTTTCAACTGGAGACTTCCGGCATGATGGAACCCGCGCCGGAGCCGCGTGTGGTGGAGGCGGCGAGTCGTTTCCGCAGCGCGAGCCTCTGGCGCTGGGCCGCGGCGGCAGTGGTGATTTTTTCCATCGGCCTCGGGCTGGGCGGCGCGCTGAAACGCACGCCGCCGCTCGTCGCGAATCTGCAAGACGAGCCGGTGGATGACGGCATCGCCCTGGTGACGCAGTCGGTGGATGCGGTGTGGGCGGGCGGGCGCCAACTGCGGGCTGACAGCATTCTCTCCGCAGGCCGACTGCAACTGGAGAGCGGGCTGGTGCAGATCGAGTTCTACAGCGGGGCGCGTCTGATCCTCGATGGGAAGGTCGATCTGGAACTGGTGTCGGCAAACGAAGCGGTCTGCCACGCGGGCCGGCTGCGTGCGCTGGTGCCACCGCAAGCGCGAGGCTTCAGCGTCACGGCGCCGCAGTTCAAGCTGGTGGATCTCGGCACCGAGTTCGGCATGGAGGTGGCGAGCGGGGGTGGCTCGAAGGTGCAGGTATTCGATGGCGAGGTGGAACTGCATGCGTCGAACCAGGTGCATCGCGTCCTCGGCGGAGCGGGTGTGTCGTGGGCCAGTTCGGGGGAAAGGGCGAATATCACGGCTGACCCGCAGAGTTTTCCTTCCTTTGACGACGTGCGGGATCGCACGCGGCAGCAGTCGCAGCAGCGCTATGCGGCGTGGCAGAAATGGAACCGCACGCTCGCAAACGATCCGCGCATCGCAGTGCGCTATGATTTTGAATCCACCTCGCGCATGCTGCCGGACTCCGGCACTGCGCAGGCCCACGGGCTGATCATCGGCGCCGAACACACGAATGGCCGCTGGGCGGAAAAGGAAGCGTTGGAATTCAAGCGCCCGAGCGATCGGGTGCGCGTGGACATCCCCGGCAGCTACGATGCGCTCACCTTCACCGCATGGATACGGGTGGATGCGACGCCTGAGCGGCACATGGCCTTGTTGCTGACGGATGGATTCGAGGTGGCGCACCCGCACTGGCAACTCGCGCCGCCGGGCGATTTGCGGCTGGGCTTGCGGAGTCCATCGACGGGGCCCAAGCGGGAGACGATCAATTACAACGCTCCCGATGTCATCAGCCCAGGCCGGATCGGCGTGTGGACTTTCGTCGCCACAGTTTACGATCGGCAGGGCGGCAGGGTGAAACACTACATGAATGGCCGCCAGGTCGCGTCTGCGCCCATTCGTTTCGATCAGCCCCTGACTATCGGCTCGGCGGAAATTGGCAACTGGGGTGTGCCGCTCGGAAAAAGCACTTATCCGGTGCGGAACTTCGTGGGCCGCATGGATGAGTTCACACTCTGGAAGGTCGCGCTGAATTCCGCGGAGATCGCCGAAATGCATCGCAACTACCATCCATGAAACGGGTCCGCGCCGCCGCCTTTCAACTAAAGACTGCCTGAACCAATCCCCCCGATGAACAAGCTTTCTATCCTTGCCGCCTTCCTGGTCTGCCTGACCAGCCAGGCCGCGACGGTGACCTGGAATGGGTCTCAAAGCAGCGCCTGGGAGAATGGACTGAACTGGGACAACAGCACCGGCCCGGCGCTGAGTGATACAGCCACCATCAACTCCGGGACCGCAGTCTTCAGCACCGGCACGACTCCCGGCTACAATGCGCTCCGCTTCCTCGGTGGAACCCTGACCTTCTCCGGAGGCACGTTCAACTGCGCCAACAGCGCGTCAGTGGACAGCCATGTAAATGGCACGCTCAATCACACCGGCACGGCGCTCACGATCAATGAATTGGAGATCGGGCGAACGTCAGGCACCACGGGTTTGTATTACTTGAGCGGCGGCAGCTTGAAGATTTCCCGAGGTTTGGGAACCCCGGGTTACTCCCTCTATCTCGGCGGTAATAAGGCAGCGGTGGCGGCGGGCTCTGGCACGCTGGAAATCTCGGGCGGAGGCTTCAGCACCCGCAGCGGCGTGAAGCTGGGGGATGCGACGCTGGCAGGCACGGGCAAGTTCACCGTGCTGGGGTCGGTCATTAGCGAAGTCAGCATCGCCACGTTGACGGGGGACACGGATGGAACATGGAAGCAGCACGCGGGCTCCACGCTGAAGCTGGGATTCGATGTGGCCGGTGTGCGGAAGATTTTCATCAAGGACAGCGCCACCGCGACGACGGGAACATCGGCCACCTTTGAAAGCGGAGCGTTGCTTGATGTTGGCTATTACAATGGTGGTTCTGGGGGCGGCACATGGACCGTCATGGAAGTGGAGAACGGACCTATCGTGAACGTTGGGAGCGGGCTGGCCTTCGCTCCGGGCGTCAATACGAGCATTTGGTCGTTTAGCATCGATAACTCGGGCCCCAATGGTCTTTTGAAAATCACTGCCACCGGGGCGGTCCCGACTGGCAATGTCTTCTGGAGCGGCACCACAAGTTCTGCATGGGAAACGGCGACGAACTGGAGGGACGGCATCGGGCCGGTGGCGAGTGACTACGTCTATATCAACTACGGCACCGTGAATTATACCACGACCACCGGCAGCAGCCCGAGCCTGAAGGGTCTGCGCCTCTATGGCGGAACACTCAACCTTTCCGGTGGCACGCTCTCAGTCGCGTCCCTGTCATCTGCGGAGAGCCATGTCGATGGTACCCTGGTGCAGACCGGCGGCGCGGCCACGATCAATGAACTGGAAGTCGGCCGAACGCTGGGCCGAGCCGGATCCGTTGTCGTCAGCGGAGGCAGTCTGACCGTTTCCCGGACCCTGAGTGGCTATTCGTTCTATTTGGGTGCGAACAGGACGACTGACGCCGGCACCGGCAGCTTCCAAATCTCCGGCGGGTCTCTGCTCACGCGCTCCGGGGTAAAGCTCGGAGATACGACGAAGGCAGGCACCGGCAAGTTCACCGTCCTCGGTTCCTCCATTAGTCAGATCGGCATCGCCAGTGCCAACACAGACACCGATGGCACGTGGAAGCAGCACGCGGGCTCGACGCTCAAGGTCGGCATCGATTTCGGCGGCGTGACGCCAATCTTCATCAAGGACAGCACCACGGCAACGACAGGGACATCCGCCACCTTTGAAAATGGCTCGCTCCTCGATGTCGGCTATTACACCACCGGCTACGGCGGCGGGACGTGGACGGTGATGGAGGTCGAAAACGGGCCGGTCGTGAACAATGGCCTCGCTTTTGCGCCCGGCGTGGACACTGCGGTGTGGTCGTTCGCCATCGACAACTCAGGACCAAACGGTCGCCTCACCGTGACGGCGGTCGGTGCGCCTGCCGGTCTCGCATTGACTGTCGGCAACACGAAAAAGCAGAAAATGCGCTACGGCATGGACTACGAGCGGCTGTGGTATTGGACCAGTTCCACCTCCGCCGCCAACAAGGCGAACGTGGCGCGATGGTCCACGGTTGATTGTGACATTGATTACGTTCGCGTGGCGATGAACAGCGAGTATGAGCTCACCGAAGGCACCTACGACCTCACGGCCTACACCGATAAGATCATCAACATGATGCAGGCGATGAAGGCGGCGAATCCGAACATCAAGTTCTTCGCCACGCCCCGCCCGCTCAATGAGGCGGCGGGTTACAGCGGCGCCGCATGGCAACCCTATCCACTCTGGATCACCGGGGCTCCCAGTCAGACCAGCACGTCGTTCAACTTCAACTATGTCAAGTGCTCGCAGTATCTCATCCGCTATCTGCTGTTGATGAAGTCCTATGGCTTCAAGATCAGCTTCATGGATCTGACGAACGAATGGAACTATGTGACGGCCACCGACGTGCGGGACATCAGCGATTATTTCGACGCCTACCTGCTGAGTCCCTGGTCGTATGCCGGAGCCCCCGGTGTGGTATTGACCGCCGATGACATTCCGCAATTGGTCGCGCCCTCGGCATGGAGCTATTCGCAGGGCAGCGGGTGGTTGAGCGGCGTAAACACAGCCGCCCGGAGGAACGCCCTCGACATCGCGTCCTGCCACAACACCGACAAGACCGGCACCGCGCAGGACTTCGCCAACAAAGTGGTCCTCCAGTGCAATCCAGGGACGGAAATCTGGAACACCGAATTGCACGGCTGGAAGAGCACCTCCGGTGCGGATGAGGTTCTAAGCTCCGCATACTTTTTCGAATGCATCCGCGCGGGCTTCTCGGGCATGAGTGGCTGGCTTGCGATTGGCACCACCAATCAGGGGCATAGCTACATCTTGAACCCCAGCGGCACGCCCAGCCGGAACGTGAAGTATTTCATCTTCAAGAAGCTCACCGCGACCTCGAACTATGGCTATGCGCTGGATATCAACCAGCCCGCCGAGTTCGCCGCCGCATCGGGATCGGATGAGGAAGACGCCGGCACTTCCACGTCGGCGCTGATTCGCGGCAATCTCATGACGGTCTGGGTGATGAACCACGCCACCAGCGCCTATCCGGTCATCATCACTCCCACCGGGAGAACGCTCGCTGAATCCACCATCAACCGCACGCGTTGGTACACCACTCTGGCACTGGAAGGTGTCAGCGACCAAATCCCGACCACGTCCAACACTTCCGTGTGGTCCGCCACCGCTGCCAAGTCGCTCTATAGCTACGAAGTGCTGCTCGATCCCGTCGGCCCGCAATATG
>JAYTML010000576.1:0-1580 GCA_043728655.1 Chthoniobacter sp.
CCGTGGCCCCGTGATATCTCACGAATGAGACAGTGACCCGTGCCAAACGCCGCTGCCGACGCCAAGATCACCCAACTCCACGCTTCGCCGGGTCACTCCGCGCCTATCGCGGCCGGGTCATTCTTGCCGCCGACGGCGGCTCAGGACGCCGAGGGCGCCGACGAGCAGCAGGCTCACGCTCCCCGGCTCCGGCACCACGGCCGTCGCGCCGAAGCTGGGCTCGCGCAGGAGCGCGTCCGTCCATGGCTCCCGGAGGGACGGGCGGGCCCGTCTCGTGCCGAAACTCCATTTCGGCACGCACCTGTCTGGGCAATTCCATTGCCGGCGGGGGGCAGGGCGGCGGGGCGGCGGGGCCGGGGCGATGGAATCGCGAAGACAAGTGCGTTCCGCGATGGAGTCGTGGAACGAGGCTCGGTCCCGCCGGGCCGCGGGCGCGCGGCGTCAGAGAGACGTGCGGGTGGCGAAGCGGCGCAGTTCCGCCTGGGACGCGGCGTAGAGCGTGAGCCGCTCCCCCGCCTGCCGGCGGACGGCGGCCTCGATCTCGGCGGGCGGGCCGCCCTTTGGCACCACCTCGACGGCCCCGCCGATTCCCGCCCTGGAGGGGATCGTCCGCGGATTCATCCCTGAGTAAAAGATGATCGGGCGGTGCCGCAGCCACGGCTCCTGCCGGAGTGCAGCCGCCAGCTCAAAGCCGTTCTGCCCAGGCATATTGATGTCGAGCACGATCAGGTCCGGCTTGAAGCGCTGCGCATGGGCGAGCGCCGCGAAGGAATCGGTGTCCGTCTCCACGAGGAAGTCGCCGGATTCCCCGAGAATCATGCGCAGGAAATCGCAGATGGCCGGTTCGTCATCGACGCAGAGGACACGGACTTTTGGCTGGCGATACATCATGTGGGCGGAAATAGAGCAATGAGCGCGCCTGCGGCGTGCATGCGCTGCGCGCCCTACGGGTTCCCGGAATCGGGTGAAGGGAGCAAGGAGGCATCCGGATGCCGGGAATCGGCCATGAGGCATGGGAAATGTTCATGCAGGACTGAGAATGAACGCTCCATCCGCCGCTTACGTCCCCGCAGCGGCGCTCATGCTGGCAGTGCTCGGCGGCATCATCGCCGCGCCGCTTTATGAAACGCCCGCCGCTCCCGCGCCGAAGCAGGAGCTCCGGCGGGTGCGGATGACGCTCAGCCGCCCGGCATCCCGGATGGGCAGCGGAAGCGAGGCGGGCCTGAATGGCTTCCGGCTGGCGCCGATGGAAGGGGGTATGTGGACGCCGATCCCGACGCCGGAGAGCGCGCCAGAACCGCTGGTGGTGCTGAATTTCCTGCAATGATGCCGGACTCGCACCTGCCGGTCTGGTTCTGGTTCGCGGCCTCCGCCCTACTGGCGATACTGCTCTGGATGCTGATGTGCCGCTGATGGAGGTCGCGCGGATCAAGCCATGAGGGCCTCGCGGTAGATGGCCTCCAGCGCGCGGGCCTGGGCGGGGAGCGCGAATCCGGCGGAGACTCGGGCGGCGGCGGCGGCGCTCATGGCCGCGTAGCGCGCCGGGTCGCGGGCTAGGCCGAGGAGAGACTGCGCGAGGG
>JAYTML010000577.1:0-12720 GCA_043728655.1 Chthoniobacter sp.
ACGCTCGCACTCAAGCTCAAGGCGCGAAAGTTTCGCCGGCCCATGAAGATGGCGCCCGTGACATTCCTGCGCCCGCCGAGCCCCGCTGAAGTCGCTAAGGCAGCGGAAAATTTTCCTGACTCAGCGCTTACCATGCTGCCTCCCAGCGCACACACGCAGGCTCCGGCCGCACCGGCTGCTGCACCGGCTGCTCCGGTATCCCGTGCCAATCCGCCGGCCGTTCAGCAGCCCGCCAGCGATCCGATGTCCGAGTCCGCGGCAGCGTTGCAGATCGAGCGACTCAACGCCCAGCACGCCCAGGAGATCTCGGAGCTGGCCGCCGAAAAGGACCGGGCGCTGGAGGAAATCCCCTCGCTCCGCCTCGAACTCGCCAATCACCTCAAACAGACGACCGCGGAGCGGCGCATGGCCATCGAGGTCAGCAAAAAGCTCAGCCTCCTCCAGAACGAACACGAAGGCAGCTCCGCCGCCATCCAGATCCTCAAGGATGAGCGGGACGCCGCCGTGGCTCACGCGGCGGAAATCGGCGCCGAACATGAAGCGGCGATCGCCCGAACCGGAAGGCTCGCCGCCGAGCGCGACGCGGCGCTGGCCCGGGCAGCGGAAATCGGCGCCGGGCGAGACCCAGGCGCTGCGGCCGCACCGGAACTCCTCGCGGAGCGCGATGCCGCCCTCACCCGCTCCTCCGAACTCATCGCCGAACGCGACGCTGCACTTACCCGCTCCTCCGAACTCACCGCCGAACGCGACGCTGCACTTACCCGCTCCGCCGAGCTCACCGCCGAACGCGACGCTGCCACCGCGAGAGCAGAGAAGCTCATCGCAGATTCCGACGCTGCCATCGCTCTTGCCTCAGAACTCACCGCAGAACGCGATGCCGCCGTCGGCTGCATGGCAGCCGTCACCAGCGAACGCGATGCGGCGCTCGCTCGCGTCGCGGAGATCACCGCCGAGCGCGACGCCTCGGTGGCCTGCGCCGCGGAACTCCTGAAATCCCACAAGGAAGCTCCGGCGCTCCAGAATCCGCCCGACAAGGCGGAGTGGGAATCGGGCATCACCGCCCGCTTCGAAACCGACATCGCCGGCTACAGGAACCGCATCCAGGACCTGATGCACGAGCGCGACACCCTGCGCCAGGAACTCGGGAAACCTGCGCCAAAACCCTCCGAAGAGCCCTCGGCCAAAAGCGAGGCGCCAGGCGAGGCCGCGAGCCTCAACGAGACCGACGCCTACTCCGCGCTCTTTCCACAAAGCCTGCGCAATCAGCGCCAGCGATTCCAGCGCATCGCCGCCGCGGTGATCTTCGCCCTCCTCGGCATCGGCATCGTCAGCCAGGTCAGCATCAGCACGACGCCCGCGACGGAAACGGAGACAGGTCGCCACCATGCAGCCGCACCCGTCATCCCGGAAACTCACTCAATTCCGCCCGTCACCGAGGCGCCCGCCGCGAATGGCGAGTTCACGCTCGAAACACCCGCTGACGAATCGACGATTTCGCTCCTCCCAATCCAGCCTCTCCTCCGAGATCCCGGCACGCAGCCGTAGGTGGAGCCAAGGCTCCTGGCTGCGCCAAAATCGCGCAGCCGTCTTTCCCAATTCCCGCCGCGAGAATCGGCCGCCCCCCGGATCGGCACGGCTACTTCAGCACCGCCTGGTGAAATTCAAACCAGTCGTCGAGATTGTTCACGTTGATGGCGTCGTGCGTGATCGTGCCGTCATCTGCGAGACCGTTCGCTTTCAGCACACCGCTGACCACGTCGTCTCCGTGGATATAGCCGGCGATTGAGACGTTCAGCTTGTGGATCGTCGCCTTGTCCAGCGTCACGCCGGGCTGCTTCCTGATCCACGCCTCGAATTGCGGATACGTCGGCTTTGTGGTCGCGATGAATTCCTTCACCGCTCCTTCGTTCAGCCCGAGCGCGGCGAGGACCATCGCGTCGTAACCCTTGCCGACACCCGGATAGCCGGCGGCGATTTTCCCCTGCGCTTCGAGCGAGACCTTCAGCCAGAGCCGAGGGAGGTGCAGCACGCCGAGAGGGCCGGCGACGCTGGAGCTGATCATGGGGACGTAGGTATTGCTCATATTCTTGATTCGTTCGGGGTTAATGTTGGATGAGAGGGCGCACAGCCCGCTCGCCGAGTCTTTCCGCTCTCTCCGCCGCCAGCAATCCCCTTTTCCCGCACCACATGAAAACACCCGTCGCCCTCGCACTCGCCTGTCTGAGCCTCGCACCGCTGCACGCTGAGCGGCTCGTCCTCGTCGCCGGCAGCGGGGAAAAAACCGCGGACGCACCCGCAACGGAGTGCGCGCTGCATGAACCGTTCGGCGTGGAGTTCACGCCGCGCGGGGAGATGATCATCGTCGAAATGGAGCGCGGAAACCGCGTGCTGCGCGTGGATGCAGGCGGGACACTGAGTGTGCTCGCAGGCACCGGTGTGAAAGGCTTTGCCGGCGACGGCGGCCCCGCGCGTGACGCGCAGTTCAGCGGGATTCACAACCTCGCCATCGCCCCCGCCGGCGACATCTACCTCGCGGACACATGGAACAATCGCGTGCGCCGGATCGACGCGAAGACAGGTATCGTCAGCACCTTTGCCGGCACCGGAAAGAAAGGTTCCGGCGGCGACGGCGGACCGGCGGCGCAGGCCGAGTTTGGAACCGTGATCCAGATCGCCCTCGATCCGACGGCTCAGCATCTCTACGTCGCCGACATCGGCAGTCGGCGCATCCGGCGCATCGCTCTCGCCACGGGGATCATCGAAACCGTCGCCGGCAATGGCGAGCACGGCGTGCCTCCCGATGGCGCAGACGCCAAAGCCGCGCCGCTGCTAGATCCGCGCGCCGTCGCCGTCGCGCCCGATGGCGGCTTCTACATCCTCGAACGCACCGGCCACGCCCTCCGCCACGTCGACCCTGCCGGGAAGATCCGCACCGTCGCCGGCACCGGAAAACCCGGCGCCACCGGCGACGGCGGCGACGCCCGCCTCGCCACGCTCAATGGGCCAAAGCATCTCTGCCTCGACCGTGACGGCAGCGTCCTCATCGCCGACGCCGAGAACCACGTCGTCCGCCGATACGACCCGAAGACCGGCCTGATCACGCGCGTCGCGGGCACAGGCCAGTCAGGCGCAGCGGGCCTCGGCGGCGAGCCGCTCCGGGCCGAACTCCGCCGCCCGCACGGCATCACCGTTTCAGCCGACGGCACCCTTTTCATCACCGACAGCTACAACGACCGCATCCTGAAGATCGTGCCGTGAGAATCGCCGGCCATGTCGTCATTGGCGCCCAGTCGATCGCTTTCGACGGAAGGAAGATCGTCTTCGCGAAAACGCCGGACGCATCACGCCCGCAGAGACCCGGCGTTTGAGCTTTGAGCATCCGCCGCCGGTGCCAGTGGCGGCGTTGGACGTTTCGCACGAACCGCGTTATCCTCCGCGCCCCATGCTTCCTTGGTTCCAAGACCGCTTCCCGCTTTACCTCGCCCCGATGGCTGGGGTCACGGACACCGTGTTCCGGCAGCTCGCCAAGGAGCACGGGGCGGATGTCATGGTCACGGAGTTCGTCAGTGCGGAGGGCATCTTCCGGCGCAATGAGCGGACGCTCGAGTATCTCGACTTTGAAGACACGGAGCGGCCGCTGGGCGTGCAGATCTTCGGCGGCGACCCCGGGCATCTCGCCGAGGCCGCGCGGATGGTGGCCGAGTGGAAGCGGCCCGATTTTATCGACCTGAACTTTGGCTGCCCGGTGAACAAGGTCGTTTCGAAGAACGGCGGCTCCTCGCTGCTGCGCGACTGCCCGCTCTTGGAAAAGATCGCAAAGGCCGTGGTCGCCGCGTCCCCCGTGCCGGTGACGGCAAAGATCCGCATCGGCTGGAGCGCGGCGACGGTCAACGCGACCGAGACGGCGCGCATCCTCGAAGACTCCGGCATCGCCGCGGTGGCCGTGCATGGCCGGACCAAGGAGCAGGGCTACAGCGGCGCGGCGGACTGGGACGTGATCGCCCAGGTGGCGGCGGCGGTGCGAATCCCAGTGATCGGCAACGGCGACCTCGCCAGCGCCGGGGACGTGGCGGCACGCATGAGCACAGGCGTCCGCGGCGTCATGCTCGGGCGCGCCGCGATGAGCGCGCCGTGGATTTTCGCGGAGATCAAACATTTCCTCGCCACCGGCGAGCTGCTCCCGCCGCCGCCGCTCGACGCGCAGTGGGCGCACATCCGCCGCCACTGCACGCTCAATGCCGCGCGCCGGGGCGACGAGGTCTCCGCCATGCACTCGATGCGCTCACGCCTCATGGCGTACTCGCGCGGGATGCCCGACGCGAAGGCGCTGCGCGCGAGATTCCAGCACGTAGGGACGCTCTGCGAACTGGATGATATTGCAGCCGAAAACATCGCGCTCAACGCCGCGTTGCCGCTCCCCACTTTCACCACATGACTCCAGAAATAAAGTTCAAGATCGGCAACGAAAAGCTGTGCAAAATCACCGAGCGCGCCGGCACCAAGCTCACCTCGCTGCTCACCCGCCAGGGCCGGCCGGAAGGCGCGCTTCGCGTGGCCGTGATCGGCGGCGGCTGCTCCGGCCTGCAGTACAAGATGGACCTCGTGAACGGCCCCGCGAACCGCGACATCATGGTCGAGAGCGCCGGCGTGCGCGTGGTCATCGATCCGAAGAGCGCGCTCTTCGTCAGCGGCTCGGAACTCGACTACAGCGACGATCTGCAAAAGGGCGGCTTCAAAGTCACCAACCCCAACGCCGTCGCCCACTGCTCCTGCGGCGAGAGCTTCTCGGCGTAGCGTCCTCCCCGGAGGGATGCGCTCCTGCGCGTCCCTGATCTATGGCGCGGGCGCAGGCGGCAGGGTGGCGTGAAAACAGAACGGGCACCCGCAGGAGCATGTCCCTCCGGGCTGCTATCCCCTCACCTCTGCTCCGACTCCGGGCGCAAAAATGTCATCGGATCGCCCTCCTTCTTTGCCTCATAGACCGCCTTTTCCACCGGCACCTCATACACGCGGTTCTGCGCCTCCACGCGGATCTTCAGCACATACTCGCCGTCGATCTCGCGCACCTTCGAGATCTTGTTTCCGCTGAAGCTGATCTGCCGCTCCTTCTGCGGCGTGAATTCCTTCCCCACGACCACACCGGTCAGGTCGTTTCCCGGCACCGGCTTGCCCATCTGCAGGATCCCGTAAACGACAAAAACCAGTACCAGCACGCCGGCGATGAACGCGGTAAGCGCCTCACGCTTCGTCGTCTTCGGAATGACGACACGGGGCTGCGGAGCCGGCGTCATTTCCCTGCCGGAACTGCGCCGGAGTCCGATGACTCCTGCGCCTGCTGCACGGAATAACTCTCCTCCGTGGTCATCACGGGGTTGGGGAAAAGCGTCCGCTGCCAGACGTAGCGGCGCAGCAGCACCTTGATCGTCGCCGTCAGCGGCACGGCGACGATGGCGCCCAGCAGACCGCCGATGAGCAAGCTCCACACAAAGACCGACGCGATGACCGTCATCGGATGCAGACCGACGGATTCCCCCACGATTTTCGGCGTGATGAAAAGTCCGTCGATCTGCTGCACCACGATGAAAATCATCGTGACGACGAGCGGGAAGACCCACCACGGATCGCCCGGAATCCACGTGCCTGCCCCATTCTGCACCGAGGCGATGATGACCGCCGGGATCCAGCACAGCGTGATGCCGAGATACGGAATGATGCCAAGAAGGCAGAGCATCAGCCCGATCAGCAGCCCGAAATCCAGCCCCACGCTCACAAGCAGGATGCCGGTGACGGTCCCATTGATCAGGCTCACGAGCAGTTGCCCGCGGAAGAACGCGATCAGGTAGCCGTTGATCTCGTTCAGCGCCGAGATCACCTCGTTTTTGAAATCCGACGCGCGCAGCGGCAGGTAGTCCCCCCATGACTCCGCGATGTTCCGCGACTCGATGAGGAAATAGTAGAGATAGATCGGCACGATGATCATCGAGAGCAGGAAGCCGAAGATGCCGAGAAACCCGCCGACGCTGTTCGTGATGACGTTCCACGATTTCTCGAGGACCACCGGCAGCGTGGTGCGCAGCCAGTCGCCCCGGAGGAAGGTGTTCAGATCAAGCAGCGGAAGCGATTTCGTGTCGGTCGTGCCGCCGGCCGGAACTGTAGCCGGAACGGGCGCGGGTGCGCGCGGGACGATCGCGGGTTTCGGCTCAGTCGCAGAATCCGGTTTCGGCCCGGGTGTGGTTTCCGGCGGCGGGATCAGCGGGTTTTCGAGCGTGTCGGGAATCTGCGGAAGCATCCCGGAGACGCCCAGCTTTTCCTCCAGCGAGCGCGCCCATTCATTGAACTGCCCGACCTTCACCACGACCGCATCGCGGTAAGCAGGCACCTTGTGGACAAGCCGCCCGGTCTGCACCCAGATCGCCGGGATGATCCAGACCATCACCCCCGCGAGGGCGATCGTGACGACCGCGAAAACCGCCGTCACGGCGCGCTGCCGCGAGGTGCCCCAGCAGACGATCTTTGCCACCAACGGCTCGAGCAGGTAGGCCGTCACACCCGCGATGGCAAAGGGGATGAGGATCGGCTGGAGAAAGCCGATGGTGGTCGAGACCAGCCACACGAGGCCCACCGCGATGCCTCCGATGGCGACCACGGAGAGGGCCGCGAGCGCGCTCCACATGGTCTTCCGCTGCCACAATGTTGGAAACTCGTCGGGATTCATCCGGCGCCTAAAGTGCGAGGCGTTCCGCAAAGGTTCAAGGTTGGAACGTGGCAATCATCCTTCACGACTCCCGGCGGATCGGATCGCGACGAATGTGCCCTCGAATTCGACCGCGCTGTCGCCCTCCTCGCCGATCCCGACCCTTAGGACGAGGCGGGCTTTCCCATTCCTGGCAAAGTCGCTGCGGAAGACCGCCAGCGTCCCGGCGTCCGGCGCGCGGCAGACGGCGCGCAGTTCCCCGCGCACCGGGCGGCGATAACGGATGCTGCTCTCGCGAATGACTACATGCGCGGCGCGGTCGCCCAGTTCCAGCCAGACCAGCGCGTATCCCGCGAGTGTGGCGATGGCGCTGAGGCTGCCGCCAAATGCAGTGCCGAGATGGTTGTGATTGGCCGCGAGCGGGGCGGTGACGACGAGCTGCCCTCCATCGTAGCTGGCGATGCTCACGCCCATCGCGCGGGTGAGCGGGATCTGCGCGTGCAGGTACTCGGTGGTCTCGCGGAGGAGGTCGTCGCCGATCATGTGTGCCACGCTTCAAAGACAACCGCGGGGTTCAATGGCCGCGAGGCGGTGCGCCTCAAAGCGTGCTCAGAATCGCATTGAACGTCGCGCTCGGGCGCAGGGCTGCGGACGCGAGCTGGTCGTCCGGCCTGTAGTAGCCTCCGATATCCACCGGCCGCCCTTGTACAGCGAGGAGTTCGCCGACGATCGTGGCTTCGCTGGCTGTGAGCTTTTCCGCGACCGGCGCGAAGACCGCCTTCAGCGCCGCGTCCTGATCCTGCGCGGCGAGCGCCTGCGCCCAGTAGAGCGCGAGGTAAAAGTGGCTGCCGCGGTTGTCGATGGTGCCGAGCTTGCGCCCCGGCGAGCGGTCTTCGTCGAGAAACCTGCCGGTCGCCGCGTCGAGCGTGTCGGCCAGGACTTTGGCCTTTGGGTTCTTGAAAATTTCGCTCAGATGTTCGAGCGACACGGCGAGCGCGAGGAATTCGCCGAGCGAATCCCACCGCAGGTAGTTCTCCTCAAGGAACTGCTGGACGTGCTTCGGCGCGGAGCCGCCCGCGCCGGTTTCAAAAAGGCCGCCGCCGTTCATCAGCGGGACGATGGAAAGCATCTTCGCGCTCGTGCCGAGTTCCAGGATCGGAAAGAGATCGGTGAGGTAGTCGCGCAGCACGTTTCCCGTGACCGAGATCGTGTCCAGGCCGGCCTTTAGGCGCTGGAGCGTGAACTCGGTGGCGGCAAACGGCGCCAGGATGTGCAGCTCGAGCCCGACGGTATCGTGCCCGGCGAGGCAGGCCGACACCTTCGCAATGATCTGTGCGTCGTGCGCGCGCATTTCGTCGAGCCAGAAGACGGCGGGCGTGCCGCTGGCGCGGGCGCGGTTCACGGCGAGCTTCACCCAGTCGCGCACCGGTGCATCCTTGGTCTGGCACGCGCGCCAGATGTCGCCTGTCTCGACGGCGTGTTCGAGCAGCACCTTGCCGCCGGCGTCGGTGACGCGGACGGTGCCGTCGCCCGGAATCTCGAAGGTCTTGTTGTGCGAGCCGTACTCCTCGGCGGCCTGCGCCATGAGGCCGACATTCGGCACGCTGCCCATCGTGCGCGGGTCAAAGGCGCCGTGCGTTTTGCAAAAGTCGATCGTGGCCTGATAGACGCCCGCATAGCTGCTGTCGGGGATGACCGCGAGCGTGTCCCGGAGCTTGCCCTCGGCGTCCCACATCTTGCCGGACGAACGGATCATCGCGGGCATCGAGGCATCGACGATCACGTCGCTCGGGACATGCAGATTGGTGATGCCCTTGTCCGAGTTCACCATCGCGAGAGCCGGGCCGTCGGCGTAGGCGGCCTGGATGTCCGCCTCGACCTCCGCCCTTTTTTCGGCGGGCAGGCTCTGAATTTTCGCGGTGAGATCGCCAAAGCCGTTTTTCAAATCCACGCCGAGTTCGGTGAACAGCACGCCGTGTTTCGCGAAGAGGTCTTTGAAAAAGACGCGGACGGCGTGACCAAAGATGATCGGGTCCGAGACCTTCATCATCGTGGCCTTCAGGTGCAGCGAGAAGAGGACGCCCTGCGCCTTCGTCTCGGCGATCTGCTCTTCGAGAAATGCGACGAGCGCCCGCTTGCTCATCACGGTGGCGTCGAGAATTTCGCGGGCTTTGAGCGGCGTCCTTTCCTTCAGCACCTTCACCGTGCCGTCGGCGGCGATGAACTCGATCTTCACGTCGGTCGCCTCGGCGACTGTGACGGACTTCTCATTCGAGAAAAAATCGTTCGCGCCCATCGTGCCCACGCGCGTCTTCGAGTCGGCGGACCATGCACCCATCGAGTGCGGATTCTTTCGCGCATACTCCTTCACGGCCTTCGGCGCGCGGCGGTCGGAGTTACCCTCGCGCAGGACCGGATTCACCGCGCTGCCTTTCACTTTGTCGTAGCGCGCCCTGGCTTCCGTTTCGGCGTCCGTCTTCGGCGTATCGGGGAAATCCGGCACCTTGCAGCCCTTCATTTGCAGCTCGGCGATGACGGCCTTCAACTGCGGCACGGACGCGCTGATGTTCGGCAGCTTGATGATGTTCGCCTCGGGCCGCAGCGTGAGCGCCCCAAGCTCCGAGAGTGCGTCACCCACGCGCTGCGCCTCGGTCAGGCATTCGGGAAAAAGGGCGAGGATGCGCCCCGCGAGCGAAATGTCCCGCGTTTCGACCGCAACGCCCGAGTGCTTCGTGAAAGCCTCGACGATCGGCAGGAGGGAGTAGGTCGCGAGCGCGGGGGCTTCGTCGGTCTTCGTGTAGATGATGGCAGGAGCAGCGGACATGGCTTGGTGGTGAGTTTGAGGAAAAGAGCGCGGATTAAAACAGGGGCGCGTCGCGCGGTCTAGCGCCGCCGATCGGAACTGCGTTCGAGTCCAGGACGCGGGTCTCCCTGCTCCTCGGGAGAGGAAGCCAAACGCCGGAGCGGGCTTTTTTACGCCGCGGGCGTGAAGCCCATGACGATGTCGAAACGCGCGGCGAGTTCGCCGGCTTTCGCGTCCTTCAGCGGCGCGAAATCGACGGTAATCGCCGCCCGCTGGGCCTCGTCCTTGACGCTGCGCCAGATCCCGTCGCGCTCATTGCTCGGCTCGCCCTTGATGTAGCACTGCGTCGTCCATTTCTCTCGGCCCTTCATTTTCACGGCGTAGTGCACGTGCGGGCAGCGGCCCGGATAGGAGACGGGCTTGATCGTGCGGAAAAGATACTCGCCCGTGCTGCCCGTGACGAAGCGTCCGAAGCCCTGGAAGTTTTTGTCGCGCTTGCCGGCGTTGCCGGTGCCGCTGTGGAGGTAGGCGCCGCCGGCGTCGCACTGCCAGATTTCCACGACGGCATTGCGGATGGGCGCGCCGGTCGCGTCGAGGATGCGTCCGCTGAGATAGGTGATTTCGCCGACGGCGGGCGTGAGGCCGTCGTTGACCACGATGAGGTCATTGTCCGTGTCGAGAGGAAGGTGGTCGGGGTAAAACGGGCCCTCGGTCTGCTGCGGCGTGCGCAGGAGTTCCTCGGCGAAAGCGCCGGGCGTGGCGAAGAGCGCAAGCGCGAGACCGCTGCGGGTGATGAAGCGGCGGCGGTCGAATGAATGCGGCGGGAGGATCGGGGAGGTTTTCATGGGCTGATGTCTTGAGGGCAGACTGCCGGAAGTGGCGGAAGTTTCAAATCCCATCTGCAACCGACTTCCTCGCGAGGCCTGGCGACGCGCGGCCGAGGAGCGGCTCAGCGCGCCAGCAGGCTCAGGATTGCTTTCTGCGCGTGGAGGCGGTTTTCGGCCTGGCCGAAAATGGTGTCCGCGTGAGCTTCGAGCACTTCCTCGGTGATCTCCTTTCCGCGATACGCGGGCAGGCAGTGCATGACGAGCGCTCCCGGCTTCGCCCGGGCGACAAGGGCGGTGTCGATCTGGTAGCGGGCAAACTGCGCGGCGCGGTAGGCGGCTTCGTCCTCCTTGCCCATGCTCACCCACACATCCGTGTAGAGCACGTCGGCATCCGCGACCGCGGCGTCGATGTCCTCCGTCACCACGAGTCGTCCGCCGCTCCCGTTTTCGTACACGGCCTGCGTGCCGCCCTCGGCTGTTACGGGCGCTTTCCCCCCGGGAAAGGCGCGGGCAATGATCTCGGGCGCGGGCTGAAATGCACTCGGCGCCGCGATGCGCAGCTCGAAGCCCAGCTTCGCCGCAGCCCACAGCCAGGAGACCGGCATATTGCACGCGCCGTCGCCGACGAAGGTCACGGTCTTGCCCGCGAACCCGCCGAGCCTTTCCTGAATCGTCTGCAAGTCCGCCATGATCTGGCAGGGATGCTCCTCGTCGGTCAGCGCATTGATCGTGGGAATCCCGGAGAAGTTCGCGAACTCCTCCACATCGCTCTGCGCAAACGTACGAATAACCGCGCCGTGGATCATGCGGCCGAGTACCCGCGCAGTGTCCTTGATCGGCTCGCCGCGGCCGAGCTGGATCTCGCTGGCGTTGAGAAAAAGCACGTCGCCGCCGAGTTCGCGGATGCCCACCTCGAAGGAGACGCGGGTGCGCGTGGAGCTTTTGGAAAAGAGCAGCGCCCAGCACTGGTGCCGCAGCGGATGCGCGGCGTGCTGTCCGCGCGTGGCCTTCATCTCCGCGGCGAGCGCGAGGATGGCGTGCAGGTCGGCCGCGGTGGCGGATTCGATGGAGAGGAAGTTTTTCATGGCGGGAAAAGTCTAGGCCGAAAGCGGCGCAAGCACACCGCGAAGAATCGCAGCGGCCTCGTCGATCTCGGCGCGCGAAACATTGAGCGGCGGGAGCCAGCGGACGGCGCGCGTGCCGCTGGGGACGGTGAGCAGGCCGGCAGCGTGGAGCGCCTCGACGAGGAAAAGGGACGGTGCCTTTCCCGCGGGCAGCGCCGGGACGCGCGTGGCGAAATCGGGCACCAGCTCGAATGCGAGCATCAGGCCGACGCCGCGCACGTCCGCGATCAGCGGCGAGCCGAGCGTACGCAAAACCGTGAGCGCGTGTGCCCCGATCACGCGCGCATTTTCCAGCATCCCCTCCTCCTCGATCACGGCGAGCACTTCATTCGCGCCCGCGCTGACGAGCGGCGTGCCGCCAAAGGTCGTGCCGTGCGAGCCGGGTCCGAGCAGGTCGCAGAGCGCGATGGTCGCGCCGGTCTTGAGCGTCACCGCGCGGTCGCTGACCCAGATCGCGCCGAGCGGGAATCCGCCGGCGATGCCCTTCGCCCAGCTCACCGCGTCGGGCATCACGCTCGCGTCGCCGAGGAGCGTCTTCCAGCCGCACCAGTCGCCGGTGCGCCCGAGGCCGCATTGCACTTCGTCAAACATCAGCAGCAGACCGTGGCGGTCGCAGAGTTCGCGCGCCAGTTTCAAAAAGGCCGCGCTCGCCGGATGGACGCCGCGCTCGCCCTGGATTGGCTCCATGAGCACCGCGACCACGCCGGGCTCCTGCACCGCATCCAGGAGCGCGGGACCGTCGTCGAAAGGCACATGCTGAAAGCCCTGCACCGGCGGCTCGAATCCCTTTTTCACCTTCTCCTGCCCCGTCGCCGCGATGCCCGCGAGCGTGCGTCCGTGGAAGGAGCCGTCCATCGTCACGATGCCGTGGCGGCTGCTGTCGGTGGCGATCATTTCACCGACACTATGCTTTGGCGCGGGCGGTGCGCCTTCGTTGCCAAACTTCCGCGCGAGCTTGTACAGCGCCTCATTCGCCTCGGCCCCGCTGTTGCAGAAAAAGACCTTGCCCGGCGCGCCGACGAGCCGCACGAGCCGCTCGGCGAGCACCGCCTGCGGGCGCGTGTAGTAGAGGTTCGACGTATGAACGAGCGTGCCGAGCTGCTCGCGCATCGCCGCCAGCACGCGCGGGTGGCAGTGCCCGATGGACGTGACGGCGATGCCCGCGCCGAAATCCAGATAGCGCTTTCCATCCTCGTCCCACACCTCGCTCCCCTGCCCGCGCGCTAGGCGCAGGTCGAAGCGACCGTAGGTCGGGATGACATAGCGGTCATA
>JAYTML010000578.1:0-2302 GCA_043728655.1 Chthoniobacter sp.
GTGAAACTGCCGCAGCTCGCGCCGATGGAGGCCATCGAAGGTGAAAGCGACATCCCGCGCGAGGCGCTCCAGCCGATCTCGCCGCTGAGCAAGATCATCGTCGCCCTCGCCGGCCCCGTCTTCAGCATCGGCCTCGCCTTCGCCATGGCCACTGCCGTGTGGATTGTCGGCAAGCCGCAGAATGAAATCGATACCACGACCATCGGCTACGTCGCGAAGGACGGCCCGGCGGACAAGGCCGGGCTGAAACCCGGCGACAAGGTGCTCTCCGTGGATGGGAAAAACGTGACCCATTTCGTCAGCGGCACGAACAGCGTGAAGTGGGCGATCATTCGGAGCGAAGGCGAGAAGATCGCATTTCGGATCAAGCGCGATGGCGTCGAGCAGACGATCGAGTGCGGCTGGTTGAAGCCTGCGCAGGCCGGCTGGCATCGCCCCGCCCTGCGCGAAGTGCAGATCGGGCCGCTCATCAAGCCGGGCGTCGGCTTTGTCGAGGCCAAGTCGCCCGCCGATCGGGCCGGGTTCAAGGTCGGAGACCTTATCACGGCAGTGGACGGCCAGCCCGTCGGAGAACTGGAGCAGCTCGAGCCGCTGGTCGTCGCGCACGCCGGCCGCCCGATGCCGGTCACAGTCGAGCGGAACAAAGTTCTGGTCCCGCTCACGCTGAACGTCCCGGAGCTCAAGCCAGGCGAGGCGAAGCCCAGCTTCGACCTCGGCATCGGCTGGGGCCGCAGCACGCTCTCCCACCCCACGCCGTGGCAGCAGGTGAGCGAAAGCGCGACCACCATCTTCCGCATGGTCGGCGCGCTGGCATCGCCCAAGTCCGACGTGAAGGCGTCCCACTTCAGCGGCCCGGTCGGCATCATGAAGCTCTACTACACCGTCTTCGAGGCGGAGGACGCGTGGCGCCTCGCGCTCGGCCTGAGCGTGCTCATCAATGTGAACCTCGGCCTGCTCAACATGCTCCCGTTTCCCGTGCTCGACGGCGGCCACATCATGCTCGCCATCATCGAAGGCATCCGCCGCAAACCGGTCAGCGTCCGCGTCCTCGAAATCGTGCAGACCGCCTGCGCCGTCGCCCTCATCGGCTTCATGCTCTACGTCACGTTCTTCGACGTGGGTGATTTCTTTGGCCGCAGGCCCAAGGACGCCCCGAAGACCGAGGAGAAACCGGCGCCGGAAAAATGAAATACTGCGCGTCTCCCTTCATGCATGAGCGACGCGCCACCCGCGAGGTGCGCATCGGAAATATCGGCGTCGGCGGATCGAATCCGATCCGTGTCCAGTCGATGATCACCTGCGACACGATGGACACGGCGGCGAGCATCCAGCAGACGCTCGACCTCGCCGCGGTCGGCTGCGAGATCGTGCGCATTACCGCGCCCACGGTGAAAGACGCCGCGAACCTCCAGCACATCGTCGCCGGCCTGCGCGCGCAGGGGTGCGATGTGCCGGTCGTCGCCGACATTCATTTCAAGCCCGATGCCGCGATGGAGGCGGCGAAGTGGGTGGAGAAAGTCCGCATCAATCCCGGCAACTACGCCGACTCGAAGAAGTTCAAGATCGTCGAATACACCGACGAGCAGTACGCCGCCGAACTGGAGCGCATCCGCGAGCGTTTCACGCCGCTCGTCGAGCTGTGCAAGGCGCGCGGCGTCGCCATGCGCATCGGCACAAACCACGGCTCGCTCAGCGACCGCATCATGAACCGCTACGGCGACACGCCGCTCGGCATGGTCGAGAGCGCGCTGGAGTTTGCCCGCATCGCCCGAGACCTCGGCTACCACGAGTTCGTCTTCTCGATGAAATCGAGCAACCCGAAGGTAATGATCGAAGCCTACCGCCTGCTCGCCGCGCGGCTCGCGGAGGAAGGACCGGATTGGAATTACCCCATCCATCTCGGCGTCACCGAAGCCGGCGACGGCGAGGATGGCCGCATCAAGAGCGCCATCGGCATCGGTTCCCTGCTCCATGACGGCGTCGGCGACACCGTCCGCGTTTCGCTCACCGAGGACAGCGTGCATGAGATTCCAGTGGCCAGGGCGCTCGTCGCCAGCGCTACGGCGAGGGAATCGGGCGCGGATGATCAAACCTCGGACGTCGCCCTCAGCTACCATCCGTTTTCCTACGCCCGGCGCGCGACCGGGCGCATCGAGCGCGGCGGCTTTGCCCTCGGCGGCGAGGAAATCGTCCGCGTCGTCATCCGCCAGGAGGCTTTCGACAAGATCGCGCACAAGGTGAAGTCGATGGGCGACTACCAGCCCGAGATCATCTACGAGTCCGCGCAGATCGCCGAGATCGA
>JAYTML010000579.1:0-10378 GCA_043728655.1 Chthoniobacter sp.
CTAACACCACGTTCTGCAGCGGCGGCGCAGCCGCCGTCTGCAGCAACGGTTGTTAGGCCCAGCACTTGTAGGACCGCGCAGGTCGACCACAACCGCGAGATCGTGGCCAACGAGTTCCCCGAGTCCCCGGAGACGGTGCAGTCGACGCTCGCGCGCGTCCTGGAGCTGCAGAACGCGCCGACCGACGCGCAGCTGGTCCGGATGGCGAGCGTCTCGATCACCCACGTCGAGCACGACTCGTGGCAGGGCGGCACCGACTACTACCAGCTCGGGCTCCGCATCCCGCTCGAGGTCTTCGTCCAGCTCCAGCCGACGATCGAGGAACACGAGAAGCGGCTGCAGGCCGTCGCCGCCGGCATCTGGCGAGACCTCGACAGTCATGTCGTCTCGAGCACGCGCATCGCGCCCGACCGAAAAGGTGGGAGCGGTGGCGTCATCGCCGCGCCGACGCCGGGCGTCATGCCGGCGTATTGGGCGCCTGGGGCCTTCCGCCTCTTCCTCTCCCACCATCACTCGCAGCGGGTCGCCGTCGGGCAGCTGCGCACCGAGGTGAGCTGGCTCGGGATCTCCGCCTTCGTCGCACACGATGACATCGAGCCGAACCAGGTGTGGCAGGTCGAGATCGAGAAGGCGCTCCAGTCCTGCGAAGCACTCACGGCCATCGTGTCGCCCGACTTCGTGGAGAGCAAGTGGTGCGATCAGGAGGTCGGCATCGCCCTGGGGCGCCACGTCGAGGTGCTGCCGATCGCGTGGGGCGCGCCGCCGCATGGCTTCATCGGGAAGATCCAGGCCGTGCCCGTCGCGCGAGGACAACCGCTTGCGTCGGCCGCGCACACGATCGTCAGCGTGCTCCTCAAGTCGCCACGCACGTCGGTCTCGATGACGAACGCCCTCGTGGGCGCGCTCGCGCATGCGCCGTCCTACGCGATGGCGAAGACCACGGCGGGCCTCCTCGAACAAGCGCCTGCGCTGGCGGGGGCGCACGCCGGCCAACTGCGCCGCGCCTGCGCGGAGCACGACCAAGTACGGGACGCCTTCGGCGTACCGGACCGGATCGAGCGGATCCTGAAGAGTCACGGGCTGTAGCACGCGGCGCGATCACGCGACGGGTGGAGCTGGATGCAGACGCCGCCCGACCCCCTCACGGGTCGGGCGGCGTCGTCTGGGGCGCATCGCGGGCGGCCCTCGGCCGCCATGCGCGCGCCGCGCGCACGGGAGGAACGCGTCAGCTCGCCTTACGCTTCCGACTGGCCGGCGCGACGCGGCGGCGCGTCTCGAGCATCGCGTCGACGAGCTTGAGGACGGCGCGCTGATCGGCGGGCGGTAGCTCCTCGATGCGCTGCAGGCGCTTCAAGAGGCGCGCGGTCTTCGGCGAGGGCAGGTCGGTGAGCGGCGCCATGCCGAGCAGCTCGTCGGCCGAGACCTGAAGCGCCTGCGCCAGGGCCACCAGCAGCGCGCCGGGCAACTGCGGACTCTCGGCCTCGTAGTAGGCGATCACGCGGCGCGAGACGCCGATATGCGCCGCGAGCTCCTCCTGGGAGAGGCCGCGCTGCTGTCGGAGGGTGGCGAGGCGCGACCCGAAGCGCGCGGCCTGCCGAGCGGTCGATTTCTTCACGACGGGATCCTCTGGGGCGAGCGCGAGCACGGGGGCGAGTGCGGGGCACACGATGACCTCCAAGTGTACGGGGGCGTTTCCGGAACCCGTGCCGATGCTTGACGACGCGGTACGGAAACCGTACAATTCTGTCGCACGCGCGCAAGGGCCCATGTGGGTGGGGCTCCCCCCTTGACAGGATTTCAGAAATGGCCCGGATCCCCGACGCGGAGCTCGAGCGGCTGAAGCGGGAGACGGATCTGGTCGCGCTCGTGCAGACGAGCGGGGTGGACCTCCGGCGGCATGGGGCCGATCTCGTCGGGCGCTGTCCGTTTCATGAGGACCGATCCCCAAGTCTCGTGGTGACGCCGGCGAAGGGGCTCTGGCACTGCTTGGGCGCGTGCCAGGCGGGCGGGAGCGCGATCGACTGGGTGATGCGCACCGAGAAGGTGAGCTTCCGGCACGCGGTCGAGTGGCTGCTCGCGCGTGAGGGCCGCGCGCCGGCGACGGCTCCGCTGGTGTCGACGGCGAAGGGCGCGTCGGTGGACGTCGACGATCAGGCGCTGCTGCGGCAGGTGGTGGACTACTACCACGAGACGCTCAAGGCGAGCCCCGAAGCGATCGCGTATCTCGAACAGCGCGGTCTCAACGATGTCGCACTGATCGATCGCTTCCGGCTCGGCTTCGCGAACCGCACGCTCGGGTACCGGCTGCCCAAGACCGCCCTCAAGGCGGGCGCGACGCTCCGCACGCAGCTGCAGCGCTTAGGCGTCCTGCGCGCGAGCGGGCACGAGCATCTGCGCGGGAGTCTCGTGGTGCCGATCTTCGGCGCGCGCGGCACGGTCGCGCAGTGCTACGGCCGGAAGATCACGCCGCGGCTGCGGGAAGGGACGCCGGATCATCTCTATCTGCCGGGGCCGCACACCGCGGTCTGGCACGTCGAGGCCCTCGCCGCGTCCACGGAGATCATCCTCTGCGAAGCGCTCGTGGACGCGATGACCTTTTGGGTCGCGGGCCATCGCCACGTGATCACGAGCTACGGCGTGAGCGGCTTCACGGACGCGCACCGTGCGGCGCTCCGATTGCACGGCACGACGCGCGTACTGATCGCGTACGACGCCGATGCCGCAGGCGACCAGGCGGCAGAACGCGTGGGCGACGAGCTCACGCGGCTCGGGATCGAGGCCTACCGCGTGCACTTCCCGCGCGGCGACGCGGTGCACGACGCGAACGGCTACGCGTGCGCAGAGGCCGGCGCCGCCGCGGGCGCGCACGAGGCCTTGGGCGCGCTGCTGCGCGGCGCGACGTGGCTCGGTCGCGCGGACCCGCTGGTGCCGGGGGTGAACCTCGCGACGCCGGCCGCGACACCGACCGTGAGTGCTTCTCCTTTAGCCGCTGCTCCTGCGGTATCCGACGCCTCGCCGGTGCCGGCGCCGCCCGCGGAGCGTGTCGCGCGCACGCAGCTGAGCGCCGACGGCAACGAGGCACTCTTCACCGCCGGCGAAGGCGCGCCGGCGCGCACGTATCGCGTGCGCGGACTCGCGAAGGTGAGCGGCACCGACGCGCTCCGCGTGAATCTCCTCGCACAATGTGGAAACGCGGTGCACGTCGACACGCTCGATCTCTACGTGGCCCGCGCGCGGAGTCTCTTCATCGAGCAGGCGGCGAAGGAACTCGGCGTCGACACCGACACCGTGAAGCGCGACGTCGGTGCGGTGCTGCTGGCCCTCGAAGGCCTCGTCGCTGAACGATCGAGCGCCGCGCCGGCGACGCCGGCATCCGTGCGTGTCGATGCGATGAGCGACGCGGCGCGCACGGCCGCGCTCGCGCTCCTCACGGATCCGCAGCTCGTGGACCGCATCGTCGCGGATCTGGAGGCGACGGGTGTCGTGGGCGAGGCGACGAACGCGCTCGTCGCGTATCTCGCCGCGACATCGCGCCTGCTGCCCGCGCCGCTCGCGGTGATCATCCAGAGCGCGTCGGCGGCCGGCAAGACGAGCCTGATGGAGGCCGTGCTCGCCCTCGTGCCGCCCGAGGAGCGCGTGCAGTACTCCGCGATGACCGGCCAGGCGCTCTTCTATCTCGGCGAGACCGACTTGAAGCACAAGGTCTTAGCGATCGTCGAGGAGGAAGGCGCGGCGCGCGCGAGCTATGCGCTCAAACTGCTCCAAAGTGAGGGCCAGCTCACGATCGCGAGCACGGGCAAGGACCCGACCACGGGGCGGCTCGTGACGGAGACGTATCACGTCGAGGGCCCGGTCGCGATCGTGCTCACGACTACGGCGCTCGACGTGGACGAGGAGCTCCTGAACCGGGCGCTCGTGCTCAGCGTGGACGAGTCGGCCGCGCAGACGCGGGCGATCCACCGGCGGCAGCGCGATCGGCGCACACTCGACGGGCTGCTCGCGCGCGCGGCCCGCGAGGAGCTGCTGACCCTGCACCGCGACGCGCAGCGCCTGCTTGAGCCGCTCGCCGTCGTGAATCCCTTCGCGCCGCAGCTCACTTTCGTCGACGGCCGCACGCGGACACGGCGCGACCACGAGAAGTACCTGACGCTGATCGATGCGATCGCGCTGCTGCACCAGCACCAGCGCGAGGTGAAGTCCGTGCGCCGCGGCGACCAAGAGATCCGGTACGTCGAGGTCACGCCAGCGGACATCGCCCTCGCGAACCGCCTCGCGGCTGCGGTCCTCGCGCGCGGGCTCGATGAGCTGCCGCCGCAGACCCGGCGCTGCCTCGTCACGCTCGATCAGTGGCTCACGAGCGAGCGCCCGCGCGATCGCCGCTTCACCGCGCGCGAAGCGCGCGCGGCCACGGGCCTCGGTGCGACGCAGATGAAGCGGCATCTCGCGCGCCTCGTCGAGCTCGAGTACGCGCTCGTGCATCGCGCGCCGCACAGTGGCGGCCTCGGCAGCGTGACGTACGAGCTCTGCTACGACGCGAGCGACAGCACCAGCGACCCGCCGGCGCTCGCCGACGCGCTCGCGACCCCCACCGAGCCCCTGTACGATGTCCGTCGGTCGGGGGGCGGTCGGCCCCCGGTCGGCCCTCGGTCGGGGGGTGGTCGGCCCTCGGGCCAACGGCCCATCGCGCGGCGCCACATCGCGTTAGCTGAGGATCGCGCGGAATCCGTCGAAACGCACGATGCGGGCGCGCGCACCCCACCGCCATACGTAGTGGCAGGTGTCGTGGCTAGTGCCGTGGCCGGTGAAGCTGGCGTGGTCGCGGAGTCCGCGTGAGCCACACCACGTGCGCGCTCGCGGCGGCGATCACCGCGCATCTGGAGTCACTTACCGCATCCGGCTACGCGGCGGCGACAGTCACCGCGCGCCGCGTGCACCTCACGCGCTTCATGCAGTGGGGCGAGCCGCGTGGCCTCTTGGCGCTCAGCGATCTCACGCCCGGCGTGCTCGACGCGTACCGCGCCTGGCTCGCCGCGTGGCGCACGGCGGACGGTAAGCCGCTCGCGTGGAGTACGCACGCGCAGCACCTCACCGCAGTGAAGCTCCTCTGCGCGTGGGCGACGCGCACGAAGCGCCTCGCGGTCAATCCCGCGGCGGAGCTTACGCTACCGCGGTCGCCGAAGCGGCTGCCGCGTGCGGTCCTGTCAGAACCGGAGGTCGAGCGCGTGCTCGCCGTGCCCGATGTCACCACGCCGCTCGGGCTCCGTGATCGCGCGATCCTGGAACTCCTCTACTCGACCGGGCTCCGTCGCCGCGAGCTGACGACGCTCGATCTGCCCGACGTCGATCCCGCCCGCGCCGTCGTCTTCGTCCGCGAGGGCAAGGGCCGCAAGGATCGCCTCGTGCCGATCGGAGAACGGGCACTCGCGTGGCTCGCGCAGTACCTCGATCACGTGCGCCCGCGCCTCGTGCGTGGTCGCGATCCCACCGCGCTCTTCGTGAGTGGCCGCGGCACGCGCATCACGCCGCACCGCCTCACCGACCGGCTGCATCGCTACGTCCTGGCCGCCGGCGTGGGGAAACCGGGCAGCGTGCACATCTTCCGGCACACGATGGCGACGCTCATGCACGACGGCGGCGCCGACATCCGGGACCTGCAGGAGATGCTCGGCCACGCACAGCTCTCGACGACGCAGCTCTACACCCACGTCGCGATCGCCCGGCTCCAGGCCGTGCACGCGAAGACGCATCCCGCCGCGCAGGCGCACGCGCGCGCCTCTTCTTTAGCTGCTATAGCCGCTAAGTAGGAAGCCGCGGCGCGCGAGTGCGCGCGAAAACTCGCCTCAAGAGAAATTCCGCGAACTACGACGCCGACCAGCGATGCGTGAGCGGCTAAGCGAAAGCGCGGCAACGCCCTACCGCGCGCGGGTAGCAAAAATCCGCCCCAACCCGTCTATTTCACGCAGGAAGACCCGATTGGGCTCGCGGGCGGGCTCAATCTGTACGGGTATGCGAACGGCGATCCAATCAACTTCTCGGACCCGTTTGGGCTCTGCCCCGAACCGGGATCCGAGGAGTACACGGGCGAGGTCTGCTTCGATTTCGATGGTGCCGCCGCGTTGGGTACGGTGCTGTTCGGCGGTGCACTTCGCCTCACTGGGGCCGCGCGATCGGCAGCCGTCGGCGCATCGAACGCGTGGCGCGCATGGAGAATCGCACGAGCCGGTGACGAGATCATGGCGACCGCGCAGGCCGGCGGACGTCACGCAGGGTACCTTAATAACGTCGCTGGATACAGCGGGGTTTCGATCGGTCGCGCTACACGCAATTTGGGGCGGCATGCTGCGCGGCACGAGGGATATCTGAAGAATCCGGTTTCTAAGGTGCCGAACTGGGCGAAGATGAGTGCACGACAACAGCAAACCCAGATTGAAGACTGGCAGGGCGAGATTCGTACTGCGCTCGAGCAGATAGAGATCCTCAAGCGGATACCGTAGCTATGTCATCACGTGAGCTGAACCTGTTACGCGACCTTTTCTCGTCGCTACTCGAGCGAGGTCGCCAGGCAAGTGCCAAAGCCCAACGAACTTCAGGGGCGGATGCTGACGGCGCATTCGAGCGTGGGCGTGCACAAGCGTACTACGCAGTGCTCTCGAGCATCCTGAATCACCTCGATGCATTCGGTGTGGAGCGTGACGCCGTAGGAGTACCGGAGCACCTTGACCTTGAGCGCGAGCTGTTGGTGGAATAGACGCTCGCCTACGAGGGAGCACGGAGAGCCGGAGCGGTCTAACGTCAAGTTGTGCCGCGGCCGCTTTCATAAAATGCAGGTGGGCGGCCGCACCGTACCGAAAGGTACGAAAAAGCGCGGCCGCCCACCTGCTTCACTGACGCGGCCGTCGGTCACCAACTGCCGTTAGCCCGCGGACACGAGGCTTGTCAGAGGCGTCTCTCACCAGAGCGTCGTCATCGTCGGGACACAGCCACTCGAGTGCCAGTTTGCCTGCGGCGGCCTCGCGTCGCCCGCAAGCGATCCCATCGCGCATTGTGTGGATGCTCACTACTGGCCCCTGATTGAGATGGTGGGTCGTTTAGTACCACGGCTTCCTCAGTCCCGCTTCAGAAGACATCGCTGATCATCCGGCAGTTAGGAGGGGCACGCTCCCGGTCGTCCTTCGAGTCGCGCCACCGCGCGTCCCGCGACCGTGACGGTCACGATGCCAAGCGGGAGCGCCAGCTCGATCTGACTCGGCGCACTAGCCTTTGCCGGCTTCATCCAGATCGTCCGGTCAAAGGTGGTGCCCTCGACGCGCACGACGTAGGGTACCGAGATCTCTGAGGTCGTCTCCAGACGCACTCGATCGCTGCACTGCGCGATGAGTCGCACGGAACCGGGCTCGACCGACGCGAACGAGTCGTCAGCACGGATCAATCCCTGCAGAAGGACGAGCGACGCTCTCCGCACCACTGAGTCACCCTCAGTATTCGAGAGGTCAGCGAGGGCGGATCGGACTGCATCGCGAACCCCGGCCTCGACGGCCAGCGTCCGCGCGCCGTGCGCGCTGCGCGGGAGCGGGTCTCCAGGTCGCGCTTCCGCCAGCCACTGGCTCGAGAGGGAGAGATCAGGCCGGAAGCCAACGACGAGGGCCCGAAGCGCGGCGAGCCGCGCAGGTCGCTCCGCCGCAGCATTCCTCGCCACTCGCTCGGCATGAGCGAGGACTCGTGTGGCAACGTGGGCGCACCCGTCCGCGAGAAGGTCGAAATCCTCCGCCCGCGGCGAGCCGCCTTGAATGGTTCGGATGAGTCGTGCGCACGGACTCGCATCGGACTGCGCAGCGCCCGACGTACCAGCGAGCGCAACGGATAGCATAGCGACCAGAAGGCGGCCTGCGTTCGGAACGAATCGACGAATCGGCATGGGAACTCCCCTCGAGGTGACGCTCAGTAGGTGAACCGGAACGTGTCACAACCCAAGGACACGTTGGTGATGTTGTTCCGCGAGTCACTGTCCATCGCTTGCGAGTCGGTCGCGGCCGACTCGAAGAGCAGGTCGCTGACCGGACTCACTTGGTCCTCATCTCGGAAGCCGACGACGCCCTCGAATCGGAGATAGGCAAGGGAATCGACGTGACGGCGAAAAATCCCGGGATGCGAGTTCGGCAAGCTGGAAGGATCCGGTATGGCACCCTCATGCGCTTGAACAATGCCGAACAGCGCCCCAGTTACTAGTGACTTTGGGCAGTACCATAAATCGCCGATCTTCTTCCTCCTGCTCTCCTGCACCTGATAGAACGGACTCGTGCCGTTGATCGCATTCGTGTTCACCTGAGACACTGTCGTCACCATGATCGGAATCTCTGCCAGGTAGGAGAACTCGTGATTTGGGCCCCCGTCGCTGATCGTGCGGAGCCAACTACTCACGTTGGGGTCCGTTGGAAGCGAGAGTCCCGCCCTCCCCAACTGACTGAGCGAATCAGGCGCCGATGGCAGTGTCGTCGGAATGACAGAGTGTGCCTTCGGCGCGACCTTCCCGGACCACGACCGCGCCGTCACTGTCAGCGACGTCATGCCGAAGGTTGACACCCCGTCGACAGTACCGTTGATGCGAATCGTTCCGCTCTTCGCCACGGTCCCAGCCCATGTGGTCGACGAGACAGCCACAGTGCGATCGACGATATTGCCAACGGCGTCCCGGAACTGCCATGCCGTCGGAATGAGCGTGATGCCCGGAGCTGTCGGTGCAGCGGTGCAGGTTGCGTTCTGGCCGCGCGCGACCGACGCGCAGGTCAACGAGATCCGCGCCTCGAGCGGCACAAACGTGACGACATAGGCCACGTACTCGTTCTCGGCGGGCTGCAGCAGAATGCGGTCGACTACCCCGGACACGCTCTTGGTGTCGGGGAAGTTCTGGTGAGGCACGCCGCTAAATGCGAAGGTCTTCTGCTCGATCGTCGAACCGTCGAACGCAATCGCCGCAATCGTGTTCCCGTCCCAAGTCGGATCCATTATCGTGGCCGTCACTGACGCCACGGGCTGCGAGAAGGAGATTGTGACCGGCAACGACTGGCCAGTGGTCGGATCACTCTGGAAGCAGGTCGCGCCGCAGAACGGATTGCCGATGTAGTGTGGCGACACCGTCCAAGAGACGCCACCGCACGTGCCGGTCGCGCCGATGACGTCACAGGTCGTCGGGTCGAGCAGGTGCGCCGACCTCTCACTGGCCGGTGTGCGCTCGAGCCATCCTGCGCGCACCACGGCGACGGTAGCGGTTCCGTCGAGGCGCAACTGAAACGTGCTTGGCGCAAGGATTGACGGCAGGCTTCGCTTCATCCATATCTCGAACGTCTGTGACGAATTCCCCTCGAGGCGCAAGATCGCGACGCCGTCGAGCGCTCGGTCAGCAGCGACACGTTGTTCGCCCGCCCACGACCGCACCGTGAATTCTGCCTGTTTCGCGAGGACTTCGAGCGTCGGCGCGTCCCCGGACATCCGGAGCACGACGCTATCACCTGGGTGGCCTCGAGCTTCGATTCGCGCTACGAACACCGCGACTCCGGTGGAGTCGCCGCGCGCTGCGGCCGCCTGCAGCAGGCCGCTACCCGAGGCGACCAGCGTCCCCGTAGCGACATGCGGATCCACACCCATGAGCTCGGGCGCGGTCGAGTCCCGCGAATCACAAGCGGCGACGACTAGCGATGCAGTGGCGGCCAACGCGGCTGCCACACGCGCCGAACGCTCGAACCGATCCCCGACCGTCCGCATTCTGCCCCCTTCCATCAGGTTGACTAGTATATGTCTCGTCCACGCTACCCGTGGGGGCGCGCTCTGCCTCGGCAGCCGTCAGAATGTGACACCGCGCATCTGAACGAGCTTCACTGTTCTCGCTATGCCGGCGCACCGCCCGCCGCGTCCAACTTCCCCCGAACCAGCCCCTGCTCTGCCAGTGTAGTTTCCCCGTTTCGGTGACGCCTCACTCTCCAGTCAGGCGAATCCATCGATGCGTCGAGCCCACGGTCCACAATCCGAAGGATATCGCGGCAAGATTGTCGCGCTGGCCCGCGCCGGTCGCACGTTCGTCAAGCTCGCCGCAGCGGCGCTTGATCGGGGTGAGCCGCCCGCTGAGCCGGTTTGCGATGGAGCGTCTACCCTCGCCAACCGGGCGGCGGGACCGCAGATGGTCGCGCTGTGCCTACGTGTACTCGCGCGGACTCGTCGTTCGCATCGCGCACGTTCGGTCGAGGAAGAAGGAAGATGTTGCGGCGACCATCCGCCTTCAGTCAGGCTAACACCACGTTCTGCAGCGGCGGCGCAGCCGCCGTCTGCAGCAACGGTTGTTAGGCCCAGCACTTGTAGGACCGCGCAGGTCGACCACAACCGCGAG
>JAYTML010000580.1:0-2177 GCA_043728655.1 Chthoniobacter sp.
TCGGGCTGACGGTCATGCAGGTGCAGCTCCAGAATGTGCATCCGCCCAAGGCGGTGCAGGCATCCTTCAGCGAGGTAAACCAGGCGCAGCAGGAAAAGCAGCAGGCGATCAATCTCGCCAACGGCGAGTACAACAAGGTCGTGCCGCGCGCCAAGGGCGAGGCGCTGCGCAAGGTCAGCACCGCCGAAGGCTACGCGGCGAAGCGCGTGAACGAGGCCAAGGGCGACGCGGACCGCTTCAATGCGACGCTCGCCGAATATGTGAAGGCGCCCGAGGTCACCCGGCAGCGCCTTTACCTCGAAACGATGCAGGAAGTGCTGCCGCAGCTTTCCCGCAAGATCATCCTCGACGAAAAAGCCGGGCAGATTTTCCCGCTCCTCCAGCTCGACCAGAAATCCAAATGAAACGCGCCCTCTTTCTCCCGTTCCTCATCGCGGCCGCTCTGCTGCTGTTCGCCTCGACTTACACCGTGCGGATGACTGAGCAGGTCATCATTACCGAGTTTGGCCGGCAGGTCGGCGCACCCGTGACTGAGGCCGGGCTGCATTGGAAAACGCCGTTTATCCAGACTGTCAACCGGATCGAAAAGCGCATCCTGGAATGGGACGGTCCGACCGCGGAAATGACGACCGAGGACAAGCTGTACATCGATGTGGATGTCTTCGCCCGCTGGCGGATCACCGATGCGCAGAAGTATTTCGTCCGCATGACCGACGAACGCCGCGCGAGGGACCGCATCACCAACATCCTCGGCAGCGAAACCCGCACCTCCGTCGCCCGCCATCAGCTCGTGGAGATCATCCGCACCGAGCGCGACCGCAAGCCGCTCGCCGATACTGGCATCGACGCAGGAGTGATCATTGCGCTGCCGGCGATCCGGTTTGGACGGGCCGTGCTGGAAGCCGAGATCCTCAAAGCCGCGAAGCCCGCGCTTGAGGATTACGGCATCGAGCTGCTCGACGTGCGCCTCAAGCGGGTCCACTACAACGCCAGCGTCGCGGCAAAAATCTACTCGCGAATGGTCAGCGAGCGGCAGCAGATCGCGGCGCGCTACCGCTCCGAAGGGGAAGGCGAGGCGGCCGAGATCCTCGGCAGGCGCGAGCGCGACATGGCGCAGATCGAGTCGGAGGCTTACCGCAAGGTGCAGGACATCGAGGGCAGGGCCGACGCCGAGGCCACGGCGATCTACGCCTCCGCCTACGGCCAGACGCCCGAGGCGCGCGAGTTCTACACATTCAACCGCACGCTGGAAACCTATCGCACCGTTTTCGAGAAAGAGACGACGCTCGTCCTGACCACCGACAGCACGCTGCTGCGCCTGCTGAAATACGGCCCGGCCGCGAAATAGCGCGCCGCCTCCGCCGCCGATGAAGGTCTTCCTCCTCCGCCTCTCAGTCCTGTGCCTGCTTGCGTTCCCGGCCTTCGCGCAGGCGGAGCGGGAGTTTCGCGCGGCGTGGGTGGCGACTGTGCATAATCTCGACTGGCCGTCGAAGCCGGGTTTGCCCGAGGCGGTGCAGAAGGCGGAGATGAGGGCGATTCTGAACCGCGCGGCGGAACTGAAGCTGAACGCGATCCTGCTGCAGGTGCGCCCGGCGAGCGATGCGCTCTATGTCTCGCGGCGTGAGCCGTGGTCGGCGTTTCTGAGCGGAGAGCAGGGTGTGGGGCCGGGCTACGATCCGCTGGAGTTTGCGATCAGCGAGGCGCACGCGCGAGGCATCCAGTTGCACGCGTGGGTGAATCCCTTTCGCGCGGCGACGGGATCGAAGGCGCCGCCCGCGGCGAATCATGTGATGCGGACGCATCCCGAGTGGGTGCGTGCATACGGCGGGCAGAAGTGGATCGATCCCGGCGAGCCCGCGGCGCGGCGCTACGTGATCGAGGTGATCCTGGACATCGTGCGGCGCTACGACATCGATGGCCTGCATATCGACGATTACTTTTACCCGTACCCGAAAGGTGGCGCGGAGTTTCCCGATGGAGCGACGTGGGAGCGGCGCGGAGTGGCGAGCGGGATGAGCAAGGCGGACTGGCGGCGCGACAATATCAACCGCTTTGTCGAAGAGATGTACCACTCGGTGAAGGCGGCGAAGCCGTCGGTGCAAGTGGGCATCAGCCCTTTCGGCATCTGGCGCCCGGGCGTGCCCGCCACGACGGAGGCGCAGCTCGACAGCTACGCG
>JAYTML010000581.1:0-2428 GCA_043728655.1 Chthoniobacter sp.
CGCAGCGCCTCGCGGCTGTCGAGACGCAGCCCGCCCTTTTGCTTTTCGGCCGCGTGGCACTCGTAGCATTCCGTCACGAGGACGGGCCGGATCTTCGTCTCGAAAAAGGTGAGCTGCTCCGCAGTCGGCCCGGCAGCGCGGGCGAGCGCGGCGACGAAGAGGAAGGCGAAGAGCGTGAGGCTGGGGTGGGACACGGCGCGGAGTCTGGCGGGGATTGGGTGGAAACGCAAAGTGGGTTGCTGAGCCAACCGAACACATGCCGCGCTATTAGCGGCTCTGAAGAAAGTTCGGGCGCGGGAGCGCCCTATGGTCGCGGCTCCTGCGCCCGGTTCATCGGACCCGATGGAGAAGCTTCACCAACTCGTTTCACAGTCTTCAAAACCTGAAAGCCACGCGCCTTCAGCGGACAGCATTTGTTCATTCCGCCGCCGCACGCGGATGGAAGCTGTCCCGCTCGATCCCTCATGGACGCTCACTTTCCGGGCGACGTAGCGCATTTTCCTCTGATGAAAGCCGTGGCGGACGACTCGGGCATGACCGGTGCTAAAGGGGGCGCCATGCACACCTCCCATCAAAAAAAGCCGCTCCTCGTCCGCCTCCAACTGCGCCTCGCACAGGCGCGTTTCGTCACCTTCTCCGCGCTCATCCATACGGTGCTGATCGTGATGGGCGGCAGCGTCGTCCTTTTCAAACAGATGTCGGACCCGCCCGACTTCACGGCCGGCGGCGAATCGCTCGTCGCGGCGGCACCCGAGGCCCCTGCCCCGGTCGAGCCCCAGCTCCCGACCACGCCGGCAGATGCCGTCGCGCAGACGCCCCCTGATCTCAGGGCGCCGCCGATCGAGGCCATCGTCTCATCGGGCAAGGCGCCGGCCCCGTTCACGGTCAATGCGGGCACCGCGAGATCCAGCGCCCTGTCAGCCAGCGCGGCGGAGTCCCTGCGCGGCGCCGCGGACAAGATCGGCAGGACGCTAGGCAGCGGAAAGATGGGCGCGACCAATCCGTTCGGCGCGCCGACGCAGACCGCCGACGGCTTCACGGGCACTTTTTACGACCTGAAGCAGACGCGCTCAGGAAAGCCGACCGACGTCACGCCCGCCGAATACCAGAAGATCTTCCGCAAGTTCGTCCGCGAAAACTGGCGGGAGAGCGTGCTCACGGACTACTTCCGCGGGCCGCAGAAACTCCACACGCCGCAGATTTTCATCCCAAACATGCCGGCCGACGAAGGTCCGAAAGCGTTCGGCCTGGCCGACAAGGTGAAACCAAGCCGCTGGCTCGTGCATTACAAAGCGCGAGTCTCGCCGCCGACGGACGGCACGTACCATTTCGTCGGCGGCGGCGATGATGTGATGATCGTGCGCTTCAACGGCAAAGTCGTGCTCGACCGCTGCTGGCATCAGCAGGACGAGGAGTGGAAAGCCTCGCGCAACTACGACTACGGCTACACCGGCATCCCGAATGGCTTTGCGCGCGGCGACGCGATGCGGCTGAAAGCGGGGCAGTTTTACGACATGGAGGTGCTCATCGGCGAGCAGCCGGGCGGCCTCGTTTTTTTCAGCCTGCTGCTTGAGGAGGAGGGCGTGGAATACACGCGCGACGCCAAAGGCAATCCGATCCTGCCGGTCTTCCGCCTCGCCGCCGGGCCGCTCCCGGAACCGCAACCGGGCCAGACTTTCCCGCCGTACGATCCCGTGGGCCCGATCTGGAAAGCCGCGCCGATGAAGACCGGCGGCGGATCGGCCTTCGACGGCCTTTTCCCAGCGAAGCAGGGTCTCTGACAGCGGAGCGCCGCGTCCCCCCGCTCGGGAGCCCTCCGGACTGTTGAAACCGACAAGTTTTCAAATGTCGGCATTCCTTGAATGCCCACCCGCATCTTTCCGCTCAGTGGCACTGAATCGGCTATGTCACCACCGCGAGTTCCATGAAAAGCCTGCTCGATCACTTTCGGAAAAAGTCCCCACCGCTCACCAATGGGCCAGCGGCCAGCCCGGCGCCTCCCGCAGCACCACCGGAATCCGCGAAGGAGAAGGAAACACCCGCCCAGCCGCCCCGCAGATCCTCACCGATGGCCCGCGCCATCCAGCCCGCATGGCACAATGCCACCACGCCGGCCCTGCAGAGCAAGCGTCCGGTGGCTCAGCCCGAGCGCAAAGCGCCGGCCGAGATGCTCACGCTGACACTGGGGGATTTTCTCGACCGCATTCCGGGAAAGTATCTCGACGGCAAAGAGCACGACCCCTCCAGCCCCCTGCCCTTTGACCTCGCCGCACTGAGTGAACGCCTCGGACGTGGGGATTCCACGATCCCCGTCAGCGAGATCTTCCGGCGGATTCCCGATGTCTTCCGCGCGGACGCGGTCATCGCTGCCGATCTCTCGATTCGTTTCCCATGGAGAAAAGTGCTCGCCATGGTGACGCAGGCGCGC
>JAYTML010000582.1:0-3286 GCA_043728655.1 Chthoniobacter sp.
GCCGCCATCGACGTGCATGTGACCGGCAGCGTGGAAAAGCCAGCGCTCGCCGGCTCGGCGGAGATCGCACTGAAGAGCGCGCGCATGGCCGATGAAAACATCCCATCCCTCGGCTCATTCCAGGCAAAGCTCGGCTTCGCCAACGACACGCTCAGTTTCAACACCTTCAAAGGCGAGCTCGGCGGCGGCAGATTCAACCTCGCCGGCACGATCAAACTTCCGAAGCTCACCGAGCCTGTCTTTGACCTGCGCCTGCTCTCGGATGAAGTCCTGCTCAAGCGCAACGACTCCATCACCATCCGCGCCGACACCGACATCCGGGTCACCGGCCCGCACAATGCCGGCACGCTGAGCGGCACGCTTTTCCTCACGCAAAGCCGCTTTTTCAAGGAGATCGACATCCTCCCGATCGCCATGCCCGGCTCCAAGCCAAAGCCCGCGCCGCGCGCCGTCGAGGACCGCTACAGCACCGTGTCCTTTCCGCAGCCTCCGCTGCGCGACTGGAAGTTTGATGTGGCGATCAAGACGCGCCCGAACGACTCCTTCCTCGTCCGGGGCAATCTGGCGAACGGCGCCGCGGCCGTTGACCTGAAATTCGGCGGCACCGGCCTCGCCCCGTACCTTGACGGCACCATTCGCATCGAGGAGTTCAAGGCCACGCTTCCGTTCAGCACGCTGAGCGTCACGCGCGGCTTCGTGTATTTCAAAAAAGACGCACCCTTCCAGGCATCGCTCGATCTCCAGGCGGACTCGCAGCTCCGCGACTACATCGTCCACGCCTACATTTACGGCCGCGCCTCCGCGCCGCAGATCCAGCTCAGCAGCGAGCCTCCCCTGCCCTACGCCGACATCGTCTCGCTCCTCGCCACGGGCACCACCGTCGGCGAACTCGGCGGCAGTGCCGACGTGCTGGCGAGCCGCGCGGCCATGCTCGCGGTGCAGCAGCTCTACCGGAAGATTTTCAAGCGCAAGGCCGCCGCTCCGTCCGACGCGCAAAAGGAGGACGCCGGGAGTTTCATGGACCGCTTCCAGGTCGAACTCGGCGCACTCGACAACCGATCCGGCAGCCAGGAGGTGCGCTCGCGCTTCCGCATGACGGACAATCTCTTCCTCCTCGGAGAAATCGGCGTGGACGGCCGCTTCACAGGCAGCCTGAAATACCTCATCCGCTTCCGCTGATGTGCGCTCTCATAGATCCAGTGAAAGAAGTCGCGCCCTCGGCCGCTTCAGGGCCAACGGCCCGACCCATGCCAGCCCAGGGCATCGCCCTGGGTGGAACATCATCAGCGGATCGAGCCCTGAAAGGGCGGGTCAAAGTCGTCGCCGCCCGGTTGCTCCGCCCTTTCAGGGCTGACTCCTCTTCGATGCAGCTACCCAGGGCGATGCCCTGGGCTGGCATGGGCCAGGCCGTTGGCCTGCGGATGAGTCGGACATGTGGTCTGCGGCGCGCTTCCTTTGCGCCTCTGCGCCTCTGCGTTTTCAAATTGCTCCGGCGGCACCGCTCGGACTTGGGATTCATCACCGCCGTATTCATCGCACTCGCGTTCTCGATGCCGCTCCGCGCAGCCGATGAAAACGTCACCCGCGCGCTCGCCGGCGCGGACCTGCTGATCGGCACCCTTCAGGACACCGCGAAGAACAAGGTGGAGTTCGCGGGCAACAAGACCTTCACCGCCGACGAACTCCGCGCACCCATCGCCGAGCAGATTCGCGAGCTGCAGGAAAAGGGCCTCACACCCGCGCGCGCGGACGACACGGCATTCTATGTCGGATCGTTTTACCGCAAGGCCGGCTTCTCGCAGGTATCCGTCGAATACCAGATTCGCGGAGTCAAACTGCTGCTCAAGATCGCCGAAGGCCCGCGCTCGCTGCTGCGGCAGATCACTTTCATCGGCAACACGTCCATCCCCTCCGCGACGCTCTACGACTACATGATCGGCGCCACGCCCGAGCAACTCGCGAAGGAGCCGGACCAGTTTCCCTACACCGCCGCGGAAGTCGCCTCCGGCGCCGACCGCGTGCGCGGCCTGTATCTCTCGGAGGGCTTCCTGAATGTCGCCATCGACAGCTCCGGCGTGCAGCTCTCGCAAAATGAAACGCGTGCCGACGTGACGCTCCGCATCACCGAAGGCATCCGCTACACCTTCGGCGACGTCGGCTTCGCCGGTGACACGCTTTTCTCGCGCGAGGAACTGATCACGGCGCTCGGCGAAACGGTCACGGGCGCCTTCTCGCCCGGCAAAGCGATGGCGATGCAGCGCAATCTCCAGTCCTTTTACAAAACGAAGGGCTACTACCAGGCCGAGGTCCTCCTCGCGGCAGACACGGCGCAAGCCAGCGGAGGAAAGGTGCCCGTTACCTTCACCGTCCGCCGGAACGCACTCTTCCGCTTTGACGGCGTGATCGTACGAAACGAGACCGAGCGCCCGCGCCTGCGCGAGGACTTCCTGCCGAAGCGCTTCGCGCATTTGAAAGGCCAGGTCTATGACCCGGCGAAGCTCGATGAGACCTATCGCGAGATGCTGCGCACCGGGCTTTTCGAAAACCTGCGCGTCACGCCGGTGCCCGTTGCCGGCGACGCAATCCGCCTCGATTTCACGATCTCCGAAGCCAAGGCGAAGGAGGTCGGTTTCAACATCGGCTACGGCACCTACGAAGGCGCCGTCGCGGGAATCCGGCTCGCCGACCGCAACCTTTTCGGCCGCGGACGACCCCTCAGTTTCACCACGCAGTACACCCAGCGCGGGCTCAGCGGCGAGTTCCTCTACGTCGATCCCTGGCTCTTCGACACGCGTTTTGCGCTCCGCACCCGCCTTTACTCCCAGACACGACAGGAAGTCGGGTACTCGAAGAACGACATCGGCTTTCGCACCGACCTCACGCGAAGGCTCCTGCCGCACCTCGAACTCGGCACATTCGTCGAGATGCAAAACGTGAAGGTCACCGACGCGACCATCGACATCGCCGACCTCGGCCCGCTCAGCTACACGCTCCAGAGCGTCGGCATCACGCAGAGCACGGACTATCGCAATGATCCGATCAATCCCGCGCGCGGCTTTGTCCTCACGTCGGCACTGGATTTTGCGCTCCTCGACAGCCAGCCCGCCTTCACCCGCTCGACGGTCCGCCTCTCCTACTACCTGCCGGTCGGCAAGTGCCTGCTCGCGCTCGGCGCGCGCGCGAGCTACATCGCGCCGCTGATCGACGACCTGCCGATCGATGTGCTCTTTTTCAACGGCGGCGGCACCAGCGTCCGAAGCTTCGCCGAACGCGAACTCGGCCCGCA
>JAYTML010000583.1:0-7387 GCA_043728655.1 Chthoniobacter sp.
CGCCTTCGGATCGAGCCTCCACACCCCAGCCGTCGTCTCCACCTCGGCTCCTTGGAAATAGTGCTCCTTTTCCCCGCGCACCTCACCGCCATCGGTCCGCGAACCGCTGCTCACGTAGAGCATCCCGTCCGGGCCAAACCCCAGGTTGCTGACCCCGTGATTCATCCCGCCGACCCCCTGCGGATACGACGTCCGGAACCACGGCAGCAGCTTCGCCGGATGTCCGCCGATCGTTTCGCTCGACCGCCAGATCACCACCTCATTCGTGTAAACTGGCACGTCTTTCGTCAGCTTCTGATTGCTCACCACCCAGAGCCGCCCCTCCCCGTCGAGGGTCATCCCGAGCGTCACCAGATCACCGCGCTTCGGGTCCAGATACTCCGCCGCCTGGATGACCGGCATCAGCGCGCACGCCGCCGCGTCCAGCGCATACACCCCGCCATTTTGCGCCAGCACATAGACCGTCTGGCCGCCGCCCGCGAGCCGCGTGCAAAACTCTGGCAACTGCACGACCTCCCGCAGCGTGAAACCCGCGGGCGCCTTTGGCAGCGGCTGATACGCCGTCGATTTCACCAGGTCCGCATACGTCGGGAAGCGCGACTTTGCCCGCGCCGCCGCGACCTCTGCCTCGGTGAAGGCGCCCGCCTTGTTTCCCCATGAACCCGCCACAAAAGTCAGCACGTCCGCGACCTGCCCGTCGTCGAGCACCTGCGCCGGCATCACATTGTCGTAGGTCTGCTTCAAAACCGTGATCGGACCCGACAAGCCCTCGCACAGCACCTTGATCGTCCGCTCGCGATCCCCAGCCATCCAGTCGCTCCCGGCCAGCGGCGGAAACACCGGCGGCGCGCCCTGCCCGCCCTGCTGATGACACATCAGGCATTTCTCCGCGTAGATCTTTTCCCCCCGCTCCATCCGCTTGTCGTCCGCCGCATCCACCGGCGCGACTCCCCACGCAAGCGCCCCGAGCAGCAGAGCAAAACTCCGGTGTAAGCGACGCGGGGCGGAAATCATGGGGCGCGACGTTAAAGGCTCCCCCGCCTTAGTCAATCGCGCCCGACGCCGTTCTCGAAGCAGCCCCGCGCGGCGAGGAATTATCCTTTTGCGCAGGGAGGGCGTCTGCCAGCATCCGCGTCGTCCAAACAAGGAGGTCGCACATGCCGGATGATCCACCAGCAGACACACCCATCGCGTGGCCGGAGGTTTTGCAGCAGGAGCTGGAGTCATTCGGCTTCCCGGCACTCGCGGTCGATCTGACGAAACACCCCGACGAGCGGCTGCGCGAAGCCCATGCGCGCATCCGCGCCCTCCAGCCCCAGCGCTCGGCGCTGTGCGTCTCGGGCGGCGGCATTCGCAGCGCCACCTTTGCTCTCGGCGTCGTGCAGGCGCTGGCAAAGGCGGAGCTGCTGCCGAAGTTCGACTACCTCTCGACCGTCTCCGGCGGCGGCTATCTCGGCAGCATGCTCAGCGCGTGGATCTACAGCCATCCGCAGGGACTCGCGGGCGTGAATGCGGAACTCGCCGCGACCTGCGCGCACGGGCCTTCCCAGCCGGAGCCCGCGCCGCTCAATCACCTGCGCCGGTTCAGCAACTATCTCTCCCCCAAGCTCGGCCTCTTCTCCGCCGATGGCTGGACGCTCATCGCCACCGCACTCCGCAATCTCCTGCTGAACTGGACGGTCTTCGTGCTCATCCTCGCCGGGCTCCTGACAGTCCCGTGGCTCGGCCTGCTGAGCGTCCTCGCGCTCCCCACTCCCGCCCAGCTCCAAGCGCTTCTGGCCGTCGCGTTTGTCTGCTTCGCCATCGCCACCGCCTATCCCGGGCTCGATCTGCCCAGCCTCGGCGACTTCCGCTGGCGGCAGACCTGCTTCCTCTTCGGATGGCTCGCGCCGCTCGTCATCGGCATGCTCTGCCTCGCGTCCTGGTGGGCCGGCTTCACAAACACCGACGGCGGCGCCGCGGCCTGGCTGGCTTCGCCGGATGGAAAATGGGAGGTCGTCTGGTTCCTCGTGAAATTCTCCGCAGTCGGCGCGCTGCTCGCGGTGGCGCTCGTGGTCCCGTGCCAGATCGCCACCGGCGTCTTCCGCCAGCGCGCTACGCTGATGCACTGGCGCGACATCCTGCTCATCACCCTCGTCGCCGTCGCCGTCGTCGGCGCTCCGGGAGCCGCACTCCTGTGGTGGCTGGCGGCGGACGTTTTCCCAAAGCCCGGCCAGCATGCGGTTCCTTACATCACCTTCGCGCCCGTTGTGATGCTCCAGGGTTTCTTCCTCCTGAACTCGCTCTTCGTCGGCTTCACGAGCTGGCTGTCGCAGACGGACGACCGCGAGTGGTGGGCGCGCGCCGCGGGCTGGGTCGGCGCGATCACCGTGGGCTGGCTCGCGGTGCACGGCCTCGTCTTTTGGGTGCCTCAGTGGGTCGAGATTCATCTCGGCCCCGCGCTCAAGGCGTCCATCGCCGCGTCCGGCGGCGTCCTCGGCTTCATCGCCGCAAAGCTCGGCGCGAGCGGCAGGACGCCCGCGTTTCTCAAGGACAATCCCGGCGCGAAAAAAAACCTGCTCCTCACCGGCGCGGCGGTCGCCTTCTTCGCCCTGCTCTCCTGCGGCGTCTCGCTGATCGTGGACACGCGGATTTTTCACGCCGCCATGCTCCCCACGATCCTCGCGAAAGCGGGCACGCACAATGTCTGGTGGCACTCACTCGAGGATCGCGAGGCGTCAGGACCGGCGGGATTCACGCTGGCGGTCCCGCGTCCGCCACCCGCTCCGCTCGTCGAGGAGAGCGTCTTTGCGCAGGCCCGGCTCGACATTCACCGGCTCACGCTGCCCGATCTCGTGGAGATCTTCCGCGACCCGCCGAATCCGTGGCGCACCGTGCTCGATGACCGCCGTTCCTTCGCCCGCTTCGGCCTGCTTCTGGAGCCCGCCCGCGACCGCGGCGAGGCTCCTCCCCCGTCCCGCGGAATCCCCGGTCTCGTCCACCGGTTACTTGGGGATGGCGACCCCTACCGCGCCTTCGCCCTCGGCATCGGCCTCACGCTTCTCGCGCTCCTCGGCGGCGGATTCGCCATGGGCTGGATCGTGAACGTCAACAGCTTCTCCCTCCACGCCACCTACCGCGTCCGCCTCGTCCGCGCCTACCTCGGCGCGCCGCGCACCGGGCCGCGTCCCGCCACCGGCCCGGCCCGCCACCGCCAGCGCGCGCCGCATCCCTTCACCGGCTTCGATCCCGACGACGACATCCGCATGACGGCCCTCGATCACCCGCGCCCGCTCCACGTCATCAATATGACGCTCAACCTCGTCGGCGGCGACGAACTGGCATGGCAGGAGCGCAAGGCCTCCTCCTTCACCGCCACCCGCCTGCACTGCGGCTACGCCCGCGGCTACCGCCCGAGCGCCGCGTTTTCAGGAGGCATCCGCCTCGGCACCGCGCTCGCCATCTCCGGCGCGGCGGCCAATCCGAACCAGGGTTACAATTCCTCCGCCGTCATCACTTTCCTGATGACGCTTTTCAATGTCCGCCTCGGCTGGTGGCTCGGCAATCCCGCCCGCCCCGGCAGCCGCGCGTGGATGCGCAAAGGCCCGCGCCACGCCGCCTTCCCGCTCTTCACCGAAGCCTTTGGCCTGACCAACGAAAGCCGCGCCTTCGTCAACCTTTCCGACGGCGGCCATTTCGAGAACCTCGCCATTTACGAAATGCTCCGCCGCCGCTGCCTCTTCATCGTGGTCATCGACGCCGAGCACGATCCCTCTTACGCCTTCGACGGACTCGGCGGCATCGTCCGAAAGGCCCGCGTGGACATGGGCATCCCGATCCTCTTTCCCCGGCACAAGCCCGAAGCCATCAAAAAGACGCGCACCGCGCCCGGCAGCCGCTTCGCCGTCGGCGAGATCGACTACAGGAAAGCCGACCCCGCGGCGGAGAACGGCATCCTGCTTTACATCAAGCCCGTGCTCCTCGGCGGCGAGCCCACCGACGTGCAGCACTACGCAAAGACGAACAAGGAATTCCCCCACGAAAGCACCAACGACCAGTTTTTCAGCGAGTCGCAGTTTGAAAGCTACCGCGCTCTCGGATGCCACGAGATGACGCAGATCCTCGCCTCGCTCCCCACGCCGCCGGACACCATCGACGGGCTGTGCGCCGGCGTGAACTCGCTCGGACTGCCGCCCGCGTGACGGCGGGCGCAGCTCACTCCTTCTGCTTCCACGCGAACTTCCCATCCGCGTCCGGCACCTCGAGCCACTCGCCGGTGAACGCGCCCTTTTGAAACAGCTCCGCCTGCTGCCGCTCCGCTTCCGAAACCGTGACGTTCTTCTCCTTCGCGAGCTTCTCGATCAGCCGCGCGCGGTCGCTGTTCTCCGCGTCCACCGTCGTCCGCACATAGTCGCCGTACTCGCCAGGCGGGATCGTCCGCACCTCCAGATAACCCGCGTGGTTTTCGCCCACGATCCGCGAGTTTTTTAAAATCTGAATCTCACCCATCCGCGAACGCCGGCTCTTGCCGATGTCCGCCTGCGGAGCCGGCTGCGCCTTCTTCGGTCCGTTCGGATCGCCGTGCTGATACACGTCCACCTTCATCGCGATCTCCACCTTCACTGCCTCCTTCGTGCCCACGTCGATCGGGATGGAACTGCACGCGGCCAGCGCCAGCGCGCCGAGGAAAAGAGGGATGCGAATGGTCATGGCTGCCGTGCAGTTACGCGCCCTCCGTTTGGCGGAGGCGGTGCGTCGTGGAATTCGACATCGACCTTCCGCGAGCCGCCGGGGCCGCGCAGATCGAGATGCAGCGCACCTGCGCGACCGTGGAATCGGAAATCACCATGCGCGGTCTCGTACGCGAAATCCCGGAGCGTCTCAAGGCTGATGCGCGAAAGCCCCCGCTTCACGCCAGACCAGTCGCCGGGCAGCTCCTTGATGATGTCGTCGATCTTCCCGATGCGGAGATTGCCGCTGCGCTTCGCGGAGAAATCGCCGACGACCGTGTCGATCTCCTTCGCCCGCGCCGAGACGGTCAGCCGGAAATCCGCCGGGCCGCTCAGCGAGAACTTCTCCGGCGAGAGCGCGTCCGTGATCGGCTTGAGATCCATGCGCGTGCCGGACACCCATCCGTTCCACGGCGAGCCGCCGCCGAGGAGAAAATTGAACTGCCCGCGCATGACGCCGCCGTAGCATTTCCCGCCGAGGTTTCCGTAGATGCCCCGCTCGTCGTAGGTCACGTCCAGATAGCACTCGCTCCCGCGGAACTGCTTCCACCGCACGTCGCGCAGCCGCAGCGTGTTCACCACGTTGTTCGCGCCCGCTGCCGGCGGCAGCGAAAATTCCACCCGTCCGCCGACCCCGCGAAGCGTCAGCTCATAGCCGGGGTAGTCGTAGTCCTGCACCGGCATGTCGATGTTCAGCTTCAGCCGCAGGTCGCTCAGCTTGCGGAAATTCAGGTTCTCCGCGTGCGACTCGAACGGCATCGGCAGCGCCAGTTCCGAGCGGCCTTCAAACGCGAGAAAGAGCTGCCCGGCTGTCGCGGAGAAACGCCGGATCTGCCAGTCCGGCCCGGCGTCCTCCACCGGCGCAGCCACGGCCGGAGCGGCGCTTTCATTTTTCTGCACGCGATCGATGTACCAAAAAAGATCGGGGCCGATGTCGAGCCGCGCGCCAACGATGGCCACCTCCTCGATCTCCCGCCGCCAGATGCCCGCGAGCGTGAAGCGGATGAAAATCGTGTCGAGCGAAAGCACCGGCACAAACGGGTCCAGCGGCGAAGTCAGCGCGATGCGCGAAAGCTCGATGGTCTGCAGCTCCTGCCCGCCCTCGCCCGCGTCCGGCGCGAGCGCCAGATTGCGAAAGGACGTATTCACCCGGCAGTCGATCGACGGGATTCCCAGGCCGAGCTCATCGAGATGGATCGTGCCGTCGTTCACCAGCAACTCGCCGATGCCAAAGGGACGCGAGCGCTTTGCCGGAGCCGCCTTCACGGCAGGCGCTTTCGCAGGCAGCGCCGGTTTCTCGCCGCGCGCGATCAGGTCGCGGAACGCCTTGTTAAAGCGGAAATCGAACTGCTCGACCTGCACCCACGCCAGCCGGTGCTCACGCAGCACCTCGGGCACGCGGAACTTCGTGCGAACGGCCGGGACGCGCAGGAACGGCTCCAGCCCCGCGTTCCTCGCACGAAACGCGATGTCGGTGAAATCGACCGCAGCCTGGAGCTCGCCCGGCTCGCGCGGCGGCAGCACGTCGTCCCCTGCCCGCGCTTGAAACCCAAACTGGACCAGCGGAGCGCCCGCCAGATCCACGCCCGCCCGCCCGCCGCTCACCGCCAGCCGATCGAGCGTCCACGACGGTCCGCCTTCCGCGCTCCCGCCCGCGTCCGGTTTCGCCGCAGGCGCGGAAAACGCCGCCAGCAATGCGTCGGTGACGGTAACGACCGGCTCCTCGATCACGACTTCGCGCACCCTGCGCGCCCGCAGTCCTTCGAGCGTCATCCGCGCGCGCACACTCTTGATCGAGAGCGCCTCCGCATCGTCCGGCCGGAGCCGCACGCGCAGCGCCGACAGCTCCATTTCCGCCGGAGTCCCGCCGATCATCTGCTTCTCGCGCAACTGCGCCTCAAAGCCGAACTCCGCCCGCGGCCACGCCGCAAGATCGACGCGCGCCTGCCCCCCGCTGACTGTCAGCCGCTCCAGCGTCCACGCCGGCGCCTCCGGTTTCGCTTCGGAATCCGCCGGCAGCGCCGCAAGCAACTGGTCGGTGAGTGCAATCCGCGGCGCGTCGATCACGACCTCGCGAATCATCTGCCGGCGCAGGTCCGCGACCGACGCCCACACTTTCAAAGACGGAACCGCCAGCACCTCCACAGCGTCCCCCCGCGTGCGGACACTCAGCCCGCTGATCTCGGTCAGATTCACGCCGGTGCCTTCGTTCAGCTCGGTCTGAAAACGGAATCGCGCCTCCGGCAGCGCCGCGAGATCGACCCGGCCGGTGCCGCCTTTGATCGCCAGATGGCCGATCCGCCACGGCACGCCGCCGTCTCCGCTTCCCCCGCCCGCAGGCAGCGCCGCGAGCAGCGCGTCGGTGAGGTGAAAGCGCGGATTCTCGATGACGATCTCGCGGATGAAATGCGCCCGCATTCCGTCCCACGAGAAGCGAATCTGTGCCGATGGAACGCTCAGGACCTCCGTGCCGTCGCGGCGCACCCGCACTTTTGCCGTCTTCAGATTCAGCTCCCCCGTCCCGCTCATCGCGACCGTTTTCACCGACAGCTCCAGGCCCGGATACGTGCGGTTGAAAGACGCGACAATCAGCCGCGCGAGATGCCGGTGCGCCCACCATGTCACCCCCGCCGCGAGAAGCAGCAGAACCAGCATGGCGACAGCGCACCAGCGCAGCA
>JAYTML010000584.1:0-2614 GCA_043728655.1 Chthoniobacter sp.
TCCTTCAAAGCGCCGACCTCCGACGATCTCGACCACGACTACATGTGGCGGTGCATGCGGCAGCTTCCGGAGCGCGGGCGGATCGGCATTTTCAACCGCAGCTACTACGAGGAAACGCTGGTCGTCCGCGTGCATCCCGAATTCCTCGGCGGGCAGAAGCTGCCGGAAAAATGCGTGACGAAACACATCTGGGACGAGCGCTTCGAGGACATCCGCGGCTTCGAGCGCTACCTCGCGCGCAATGGCACGGTCGTCCGGAAATTCTTTCTCCACATCTCGCAGGCAGAGCAACGGAAGCGCTTCCTCGATCGCATCGAGCAGCCGGAGAAGAACTGGAAATTCTCCGCGGGCGACATCACGGAACGGGGATTCTGGCCGGACTACATGGATGCCTACGAAGCCACGATCCGCGCCACCGCGACAAAGGACGCGCCGTGGTATGTCGTGCCGGCGGACAACAAATGGTTCACCCGCGTGGTCGTGGCCGCGGCGGTGATCGACGCTCTCGCAGGGCTCGATCTGGAGTATCCGAAAGTCACCGCCGCCCAGCGGAAAGTGATCGCCGAGGCAAAGGCCGCACTGCTCGCCGAGTGAGCGCTACGCCAGCCGCAGCACGTGCGCGGCGCTGTCCGGCGGCATCCAGTCGAGGTGCGTGGTGGTGATGATCTTTTGCGCACCCTCCGGCAGCGCGGCCAGCAGTGCGGCGCGGCGTGCGAGATCGAGTTCGCCGAAGATGTCGTCGAGCAGCAGCACGGGCGGCGTGGAAAAATGGCGCCCGATCAGCCGCGCCGCGCCCAGCTTCAGCGCGAGGACCAGCGTGCGCTGCTGGCCCTCGCTGGCAAAGGCGGAGGACTGGTCATTGAGGAAGAACGCCACGTCGTCGCGATGCGGGCCGGTGGTCGTCTGGCGCAGCCGCGCGTCCTCCTTCTGCGCGGCGGCGAGCGTCGCAGCGAAGTCCTCGCCGCACCCCGGCAGCAGTTCGAGCCGGAGCTTTTCCCGTGCGCCGCTGATCGCCTCATGCGCGGCATTCACCGGCTCCTGCAAATCATCCACAAGCCGGGACCGCGCCGCCGCCATGCGGCCGCCCGCTGCGAGCAGCGGCTCATCGAAGGCCGCAATCTCCCGCCAGCGCGGCGCGGAGGATTTCAGCAGCAGATTCCGCGAGCGCAGCGCGCGCTCGTAGTCGCGCAGCGCGCGCCGGTGCGAGCCATCGAGCTGCGCGGCCACAAAGTCCAGAAACCGCCGTCGCCCCTCCCCTGCCCCGCGCACCAGCTCGATGTCGCGGTTTCCAAAATAGACCAGCCGCGCGATGTCCAGATACTCCCGCGCCGTCTTCTGCTCCACGCCGTCGAGCGCGAGCTTTTTCCGCTCGCGGCTGAGGTAGTACTGCATGTGCCGCTGCGCGAAGTAACCGTCCACCACCAGCCCGCGCCGCTCGTGCTGGATGACATGCGCGAGCCGCGTGACGCGTGGCGACTGCAGCCGCAGCAGGATGCACGCGGCCTCCAGCAGCGAAGTCTTGCCGCGAGCATTCGGACCGACGATGAAGTTCATCCCCGGCGCGAATTCCGCCGCATACTCCTCGAAGCAGCGGAAGTGGCGGACTTTGAGCGAGGTGAGCACGCGCGGGTGTTTAGTGTCTGCCAGCCGCGACATCAAGCGGCGCGCCATGCGCGAGCCGGTTGCAATGCGCGCACTTTCTGGCAAAAGCATTCGCTCCAAGACATGCAACGGCTTTCCGAACTCCTCCTCGCCTCCCACGAAAAATTCGAGCATCTCGGCTGGCTCGGCGTCTTTGCCTACGCAGTCGCGATCGTGGCGCTTCAGATGGTCATCGTCCCCCTCTCGCCGGTCGCGGTCGCCGCGGGCGCGGGCTTTGGTTTCTGGAAAGGGTGGGTCGCCATCACGCTCGGCACGAATCTCGGCGCGGCGGCCAATTTCCTCATCGCGCGCCACGTCGCGCGCAATGCCGTCCAGCGCTGGCTCGGCCACCATGAGAAGTTCCGCCTGATCGACCGGGCCATCGGCCGCGAAGGCTGGAAAATCATCGCGATGCTCCGCCTCTGCCCTATCCCGTTCGGCCTGGCGAACTACGCCTACGGCCTCACAGCCATCGGCTTCTGGCCTTACATGCTCGCGACATTCGCGGCCATCATCCCGGCCAACTGCTTCTTCGTCTGGCTCGGCACGAGCGCCCATCACGGACTCGCCGCCGCGACCGGCGCGGAAAAGGCGCACCATCCCGGCGAGTACGCGTTCCTCGCAGTCGGGCTCATCGCCGCCTTTCTCGTCCTTCGGCACGTCACGAAACTGGCGAAAGCCGCCGTTGCGAAAGCGCACGCGTCCGCCGGGGAGTAGCGCCGGGCTAGATCAGCTTGAAGCGCGCGAGGTCCTGGGAATCCACGACGCCGATCGGCGAGTTGCTTTCGTCGAGGACGACGAGGTCGTCGATGCGATGCGTTTCAAGGATGTGCAGGACTTCGGCGGCGAGGCGGTCGCCGCGGATCGTGACGGGATTGCGAGTGAGAAACTGGCTGACCGGCGTGTCGCCGAGCGCGGGATCCTTTTGAAAATGCCGGGCGAAATCCCCGTGCGTGAAAATGCCCGCGAGCTT
>JAYTML010000585.1:0-8496 GCA_043728655.1 Chthoniobacter sp.
AGCTTTCCGTTTTCCAAATGGCGCAGCGGAACCGGCTCGCCATAGGCGGCGGTATTTCACCCGACATGCTTGATGCAGCGAGGGTCGCGCAGGTGTCCAAGGAGCCGGCGTGACGGCCCAATGCAGGGCCAAAAATTTCAGGTGCCGATGCTCGGGAGATTCAGCGGAGGCGGACACGCCAAAAAAATATCACGGGCCGATGAGATTTTGAGCGCGGTGGTAGCTGCCGTAATGCGGCGGTATTTCCACGGGATTCACTTGGCGAATACTTGGCAAATAAACTGCGTTTTGCTGCGTTTTCGTGCGGCGCTTTGCGCAATACCCCTTCTCGACCCGCATCCGAAAAGCTCTATATCTCTAACTCCTTCAGAGTGATAGAGCGGTGAGGGCGGGATTTGAACCCGCGATACCCTTTCGAGTATGCCGCTTTAGCAAAGCGGTGCTTTCGGCCACTCAGCCACCTCACCAATGAGGCGCAGAGGATAGGCCGAAGTCTTTGGAGGTCAAAAGAAAATCCCGCAGTCGGCGGCGCGGGGCGGCTGCCATGCGCGCGGGCGATGGCACCGCGGCTGCTTTTTGAAGGCAATGCTCCTCCCCCTGATCTCGACCGCGCTGCTTTTCGGCGGCGCCTTTATCCTGCTGACCCAGGCGATGCTCCTGTCTGTGCGGGCGGTCGTGGCTGCCGCCGAGCGCGGCGGGCGGAATCGCTGAGCGCCGCTCCGGGAAAGTGCGATCCGGACGGTGTTTCGCTCGCCAGCCGCAGGATCGCGGCGCAATCCTGCGACGCATGGCTGCCCGAGTCCTCCGTTTGATTTTCGTCTCCCTGCTGGTCACGCAGGTCTGCGGCTGCGCCCTGCTCCGGCGCCCGCCGAAAGCAAAACGCGCGATCGCAGTCGTGCCGCTGCTTGTCGGGAAAATCACGCTGGTGGATGAGGAAGGGCGCTACGTGCTGATCGACAGCGGCATGAACCCGAGCCCGCTGCCCGGCGCTGTGCTGAAAAGCCGCGCCGCAGACGTGGAAACCGGCGAGTTGAAGACCGGGGCGATCCGCAGGCGTCCGTTCGCCATCGCCGATGTGATCAAGGGGACGCCGAAGGTAGGCGACCAGGTTTTCCAGCAGCCGCAGTGAGCCGGCGGCAGTTCGGGCGCAGAACGCGGAGCGCCCGGTTGACGCATGGTTTGACGCGTTTAAGATAAACGCCCTTAACCTAATGGTCACCCTGCGAGAAGAACCCCAGTTGCGAGCGGATGCGGAGCGGCTCGCCGACATTTTCACCGTCCTTCAGCGCTGTTTTGTCCTGAATCTTTCCAAGGAACTTGCGCGAGGAAACGTCTCGTTTTCCCAATACTGTCTGCTGAGTTTCCTGCGCGAGCAGACGCAGCTCAGCATGTCCGAGATTGCCCAGCGCATGGGTCACACAACCGCCGCGGCGACTGGCCTGGTGGATCGTCTGGAAAAACTCGGCCACCTGAAGCGCACGCACGGAAAGGACGACCGCCGGAAAATCCTCGTGCAGGCCACCGCGTCCGGCGCGGCGCTCGTGGCCGAGGTGCGGGACGACATGATTTCCAATCTTCTGAAAATGATGGCGGCGCTCAACCCGAATGAGCAGAAAACGTGGGTGCAAATTTACGAGAAAATCGTCACCTACTGCCAGACCAAATGAGACATTTTTCCCTGATACTGACGCTCGCAGTCACGCTCCCCGGCTTGATCTTCAGCGCATGCGCGGGTGAGGGAACGGGCGCATCGCACGTCCTCACCGGCGACCTCACGCTCGACCGCGCGGTGCAGACGGCGCTCGTGCAGAATCCCGAAGTCCTGAAGCAGGTGCAGGAGATCGAGCGCACGCGCGGACAGATCGTCGAAATCCGCGCCCAGGCGCTGCCTCACATCGGAGCCGCGGGCAATTTCAACCATCAGGACCGGCGCCTCGCGAGTGGCGGTGGCAGTGACGTTTTCACCAGCACGATGGGCGACAAATCGTGGCTCGTGGACTTCGAGGCGAGGCAGGTGCTCTACGCCGGCGGCCAGGTGCGCGCGGCGATCCGCATCGCCAAATTCACCGAGGACACCAGCTACTACCAGCTGCGCGATACCGTGGATCAGATCGTCTCGCAGACGCGGACGCAGTTCTACGACGTGCTCCTGACCCGCGCGCTCATCACCGTGCAGGAGGAGTCGATCCAACTCCTCAGCGACCAGCTTAAAGACCAGCAGAACCGCTTCGACGCCGGCACGGTCCCGCGTTTCAACGTCCTCCGCGCGGAGGTCGAGCTCTCGAATGCCCGCCCCGACCTCATCGCCGCGAAGAACAACTACCTGATCGCCCAGCTCCGGCTCGCCAAGACGCTCGGCCTCGATGCGGGTCGGACTGGCAAGCCGACATTCCGGTGCGTGGGCGAGTTCCAGATCACCGAGCGCCCGCTTGGCCTGGTGAACGCCATCCAGATCGCCAAGGAAAAGCGCGCCTTTCTCAAGGTGCAGCGCCAGCAGATCCTCATCGGCAAGGAACAGATCAAAGTCGCGCTCGCCGGCTACAAGCCGCGCATCGACGCCAAGGCCGGCTACGAGCTGCGCAACTCCCGCTTCAGCGCCGACCTCGACCAGATCGTGGACGGCTGGTTCTACGGCATCGCCGGGACGTGGAATATTTTCGACGGCCTGGAAACCGCCGGCAAAGTGAGGCAGGCGCGCGCCCAGCTCGAATCCTCGAAGATCAACTACGACGACTCCGTGCAGAAAGTGGAGCTCGAGGTGCAGCAGTCCTACGCGAATCTCCAGACCGCGCGCGAAACCATCCGCAGCCAGCAGAAGAACGTAGAGCAGGCGCTCGAGGCGCTGCGCCTTTCCACCGAGCGCTTCTCCGCCGGCGCCGGCACACAGCTCGACGTGCTCGACTCGCGTGTGGCGCTCACCAAGGCCCGCACGACCGAGATCCAGTCCCGCGCGGCCTACAACAAGGAGCTGGCGGAATTCGACCGCGCGACCGGGACCGACACCGTCTATACCGAGACTTTCAAAGACCCGCTCTCCGAGCGCCGCGCCGTGAAAGCCGTGCCCGCGAAGAAAGCGGAATAGCCGCCGTGTGAGCGCGCCGCTGGTCGAGACATTCCCCGCCCTCGCCGCACTCCGCGGCATCGCGCACGGCTTCACCACGCGCATTCCGGGGCTCGATGTGAAAGTGGATCGCGAGTCCGCATTGCAGCGGCTCGATGCCTCGCACGCCGCGGCCCGCGCGGAGCTGGGGCTCACGGGGAGGCGCTTCGTCACCGGCGAGCAGGTCCACGGGCGCGAGATCGCCGTCGTCGATGAGCGCAGCAGCGTGCCCGTCCCCGGCGTCGATGGCCTCATCACCGCCAGCCCCGGCGTCACCCTCGGCGTCTATGTCGCCGACTGCTGCGCCCTCTACCTCGCCGACCCCGTGCGCCGCGTCATCGCCCTCCTGCATTCGGGGAAAAAGGGGAGCGAACTCGGCATCGCCACCGCCGCCATCGCACGGATGCGCGCCGACTTCGGCTGCGATCCGGCGGACATCGTCGCCCAGCTCAGCCCGTGCATCCGCCCGCCGCACTACCAGATCGACTTCGCCGCGCTCATCGCCGCCCAATGCCGGGCGGCCGGCGTCACGCAGATCGCCGACTGCGGAGTCTGCACCGGCGCGAATGCGGATCGCTACTACTCCTACCGAATCGAGCGCGGGAAAACCGGCCGCATGCTCGCGCTCCTCGCCCTGACCGGCGCGTAGAGCCGCGCGGCTCAGACGCGGAAGAGTGCGCCGAGTTTTTTACCCAAAATCCGGCTGGTGGCGAAGATGGTGAGGCCGAGGAAGACCATGGCCCACACGCCGAGGGCGGAGGCGACGTAGCGGCCTTCGCCCATCATCTGGAACAGCTCGTAGATCGCCTTTGTAATGGGGAAGTGCTGCTGCTTCTGCGCGAGGATGAGCGAGTCGGACACTTCCAGCATGGCGAAGGAAAACGCGAGGAGGCCGCCGGCGAGGATATTCGCGGTGATGAGCGGAAATGTGATGCGCCGCAGCGTGCGCAACGGCGGGCAGCCGAGGTTTTGCGCCGCCTCCTCCAGCGTGACGCTGGTCTGCTGGAGGCCGGCGACGGTGGCGCGCACGACGTACGGCAGGCGCCGGACGGAGTAGGCGATGATGAGGAGGAGGGTGGGATCGCGCGAGGGATTGAGCCAGGCAAAGGCGCGGCCGTCCTGGGTCATGGAGATGTAGCCGAATGCCAAGACGAGGCCGGGCACGGCGAGGGGGAGCATCGCCATCGCATCGAGCAGCGCGCGGCCGGGGAGGGTAGTGCGGACGACGACGTAGGCGATGGCGACGCCGAGGAGCACGTCGAAGAGGGTGGAGCAGGCGGCGTATTTCACGCTGTTGATGATGGAGGGGACGGTGAGGGAGTGGCCGAGCGCGGCCTGGTAGTGATCGAGCGTCCAGCTTCCCGGCAGGACCGTGCGGTACCAGTCGCCCGCGAACGAAACGAAGATGACGCCGAGATGCGGGAGGAGCGCGACGGCGGTGACCGCCGCGAAACCGAGCGCGCAGGCCCATCGCGCGGCGGTGCCCGGCGTGCGCGCGCCGCCGGCTGTGGCGGCCTTGGAGGTCATCGCGCTGTCGCTGCTGCCAAAGGCGAGCTTGCTCGCGGCGTAGAGCAGCGCCGTGCTCGCGAGCATCACCACAACGAGGGCGAAGGGAAACGGATTCCCCGCGATCTCTTTGATCCCGTAGAAAATCTGCACCGGCGTGACGCGCGTCACGTCGAAGATCAGCGGCACGCCCAGCTCGGTGAATGCGAAGATGAAGACGATGGTCCCGCCCGCGAATAGCCCCGGCATGATGAGCGGCAGCGTAATTCGCCGAAACCGCCGGAAGCCGGTGCAGCCGAGGTTTTCCGCCGCCTCCTCCATCGCCGGGTCGAGATTCGCGAGCGCCGCCGTCAGGTTTAAAAACAGGATGGGATAAAGGTGCAGCGCGTTCAGCGCGACCACGCCCCAGAGCCGTCCGCTGCCGAGCCAGTCGATGGTTTCGCCCGCGCCGAGCACGCCGATTTTATCCAGCAGCGCATTCAGCGCGCCGTACTGCCCGAGCATCTGCCGGATGCCGATCGCCCCGACGAACGGGGGCAGGATCATTGGCACGAGGATCGCGCCGGTGAGCAGTTTTTTTCCGGGAAACTCAAACCGGTCCGAGACGAATGCGAGCGGCAGCGCGATCGCCAGGGCCGCCGCCGTGCTGCCGACTGCGAGCAGGAAGGCGTTGCGCAGCCCTTCGAGATAGATGCGGTTGCGAAACACCTCCGCCACGAAGTCGAAAGTGAAACGCCGGTCCGCGTCGAAGAACGCGCCGCCGAGCACTGTCCCGATGGGCCACACAAAAAAACACGCGAAGAACGTGACAGTCAGCAGATAGGCAAACCATGCAAAGGTCTTCGACATCGGGCCGTGATTTACCGGCGTCGGCGCGGCGAGTCACTGCGAAATGGCCGGGGCGCGGCCGGCTTCCAAAACGGGACAAAATGACAGGTAGCGAACTTTATCCAAACTTTTCTTCAAATCTGGGCTATAGTGCCGACGTATGAAAACCACCTACGGTTTTTCACGCCGCGGCCCGGACCGCGTCGCCGAAGAACTTGCCACCGTCCTTTCCACCAACGCGTCGTTTGAGTTCAAGGCGCTTTTCACTCTGGTCTTCGCCAATCTGCGAGCGCGAAACGCTGCCGGGGGCGGCGAGGAAATGCTCCGGTTGCGGGCCTATGAAAAGCTCCAAAACCTTGTGCAGGCAGGCATCGTCAAGAAGAACCTCAAGGAATACAAGGGGGTGGCCTCGGCTCTGGCCAGCTTCCTCGCCACGGCAGCCGAGTTGAATGCGAAATTTGCCGCAGGCACCCATGTCCGTCCGCCCAGCCCCGCGGTCGCCGCAGCAAAGCCCCCTGAGCCCTTGGTGCGTCCGCCCAGCCCGGCGGTCGCCGCTGTAAAGCGCCCTGCCGCCGCCAAATCCCCAGCTGCAGCCAAATCCCCAGCCGCGAAGAAAGTCAGCCGCCCGGCGAAAGCTACGCCGCGCGCGGCGTAGCCCCTGGCCTTCAGCCGCCCCCGCGGCGCTCGCGAAAGAATGCCTGAAGCATCGCGGCGCACTCGTCGTGCCGCACCCCGCTGGTGATCTCGCACTGGTGATTCAGTTGCGGATGCTGGAGCAGGTTCATCAGGCTGCCGCCCGCCCCGTCTTTCGCGGCGAGGCAGCCAAAGACCACCCGTTTCATCCGCACATGCACGAGTGCCCCGGCGCACATCGGGCACGGCTCCTTGGTCACATACAGTTCGCATTCATTCAGCCGCCAGCCGCCGAGCACGCTTTCCGCCTGGGTGATCGCCAGCATCTCGGCGTGCGCCGTGGCATCCTTCAGCGTTTCCACCTGATTGAAAGCGCGGGCGATCACCTCGCCGCGATGCACGATCACGGCACCCACCGGCACTTCCTCCCTCTCCCACGCCCGCCGCGCCTGCCGCAGTGCCTCGGCCATGAAAAAGCTGTCACTGTGAAGGTCGATGAGGTCATCCATGAGAGCGTTGAAATTCTGGTTGCGCCACCCGGGAATCAAGCTATTACTCCCCTCCCTTTTCCAAAAGCCATACACCACCCGGAGCCCACTGCCATGTCCATCATCGCCAAGATCAATCAGGAACAAATGAAGAAGGAAGTCGCCGACTTCAACGTGGGCGACAGCGTGCGCGTGCATACCATCGTGAAAGAAGGCGAAAAGGAGCGCGTGCAGATTTTCACCGGCATCGTCATCGGACGCAAAGGCACCCTGCTGAACTCGACCGTCACCGTGCGCCGCATCAGCTACGGCGAGGGCGTCGAGCGCGTTTTCCCGATTCACTCGCCCCGCATCGCGAAGATCGAGGTGGAGACCGCCGGCACCGCCCGCCGCGCAAAGCTGAACTATCTCCGCAACCGGAAGGGCAAGAGCGCCATGGCCGTGCGCGAGAAGGCAAACACCGCGGCTTAGGCCGTGTCCCGCCCGCCGATTCCGTCGCGGGTTAAGTGCAGTCTGCAGCACGAGCGCTGCCTCCGAGAACTCGGCTGGGCTCGTGTCGCGGGTATTGACGAAGCCGGGCGCGGCCCTCTGGCCGGACCAGTCGTCGCAGCCGCCGTGGTGCTACCGGACGATTTTCATCACGCGGCGCTCGATGACTCCAAGAAGCTGACCGCTCGCAAGCGCGACCTTCTTTTCCTGGAAATCACGACCCACAGCGAAATCCGCTGGGCCGTGTCTGTCGTCGGGACGGAGGAAATCGACCGCTTGAACATCCTTCGCGCCACGCACGAAGCGATGCGCCGCGCCGTCGCCGCGCTGGCCGTCGATCCCGACCACGCCTTGATCGACGGCCTACCAGTGCGGCCCTTCCCCATCCCTCAGACCGCGCTCGTCGGCGGCGACGGACTCAGTTTCAGCATCGCGGCAGCCAGCGTCATCGCGAAGGTCACACGCGACCGCATCATGGTGGAAATGGATGCGCGGCATCCCGGCTATGAGTTTGCCAAGCATAAAGGCTATGGGACCGCGCTGCACCTTGCTAAGCTCCGCACGCATGGGCCTTGCCCGATACATCGGAAATCTTTTCGCCCCGTTCAGCAGGCGCTTCTCCCGCTCACCTGAGCCGGGGGAAAGCGAAACCCAGTGGCTGGGTCGCGAAGGGGAACGTCTCGCACAGCGCCACCTTCGCCGGCATCGCTATAAGGTGCTCTACCGGAACTTCCGTGCACCGCACGGCGGCGAAGTCGATCTTGTCTGCCGCGACAAGGCGTGCGGCGCGCTCGTCTTTGTGGAGGTCAAAACCCGGCGCGGCCTCGGCTACGGAGCGCCCGCGGAAGCCGTCACGCGGGACAAACAGAAACTCATCGCCCGCGGCGCACTGGCCTGGCTGCGCCTGCTGGACAATCCGGACATTACATTCCGCTTCGACATCGTGGAAATCGTCTTCGATGACTCCGGGCCGTCATTCAATATCATCCAGGACGCCTTCAAGCTACCCGAGCCTTATATCTATTAGCAGCCAGGCTATGAACTGTGCATGCCACGCCCTACGGGGCGGGAAGTTGCCCAGCGGCACCATTCCCTGCTGGGAATCCCGGGGAAGTGTGATTACGTTTCCGCGCATTTTCCAATGTCACTCTCTCTCTTCCATCCTCGCCTCACGGTGTGCGCCATACTCCTTGGCCTGGCCGGATGCGCCACTCCGCCTCCTCCTCCGAAACCGCCCACGCCGGAGCCGCCTAGAAAGCAGTCTTACTGGCTCGGGGACGCAGTCACCGGCGATCCATCCATCGCCATCAACCTCAGCGAGCAGCGCGCGCATTTCTTCCGCGGCGACAAGGAGGTGGGGCAGGCAAAGATTTCCAGCGGGAAGAAGGGGTTTCCGACCCCTCCCGGCGAATTCAAGATCACCCAGAAGGACAAAGACCACGTTTCCAATCT
>JAYTML010000586.1:0-2367 GCA_043728655.1 Chthoniobacter sp.
CCCGACGAAAAACCGAACGAAAACTACGCCCGCGAACTCATGGAGCTGCACACGCTCGGCGTCCACGGCGGCTACGCGCAGCAGGACGTCATGGAAGTCGCCCGCTGCCTCACCGGGTGGACGATCCTCGCGAAAAAGAAGGACGGCTTTTCCGGCAATCTCCTCTCCCCATTCAAGGACCGCGGCAAAGTCGTCTTCCGCAAAGACGCGCACGACGACGGCGCCAAGCGCGTGCTCGGACAGGACATCCCCGCCGGAGGCGGCGAGAGCGACCTCGACCGCGTCATCAGCATCGTCGCCACGCACCCCAGCACCGCGCGCTTCATCGCCACGAAACTCTGCGCGCGCTTCATCGCCGACGCGCCGCCCGCCGGCGCAGTCGATGCCGTCGCGAGTGCCTTCGCGGAGAGCAGCGGCGACATCAAAACCGCACTCCGCACGCTCTTTTCCACGCCCGCGTTTTCCACATCCGCCGGGGCGAAACTGAAGCGCCCGTTTCATTTCGTCGTCTCCGCCCTGCGCGCGGCGAATGCGGAAGTCTCCAACGAGAAACCGATCCTCTCCTTCCTCGACAAGATGGGCCACACGCCCTTCCGCTACCCCACGCCCGACGGCTATCCGCAGGGCTCCTCGCACTGGCTCGCCACGCTGCTCTGGCGCTGGAAATTCGCCGTCGCCCTTGCAAACAACAGGATCTCCGGCACCCGCATCGCCCGCGAAAAACTCGCGCGTGAAATCGGCGGCGAGGCCGCGCTTCTGGCCACCGTCCTCAACCGCCAGCCCGTGCCCGACGAAAGCGACGCCTTCCTCAAATCCGGCGACGGCCTCGCGCTCGCGCTCGCCGCGCCCGCTTTCCAACGCTGCTGACATGAGCACGCTCGCCAATCTCTCCGCCAATCCCGACGACCAGCGCACGCTCGTCGTCATCTTCCTCCGCGGCGCCGCCGACGGCCTCACGCTCGTCGCCCCGGTCGGCGACGACAACTATCACCGCTTCCGCCCGCGCCTCGCCGTGAAGACGGACGACGCCGTGCCGCTCGACGGCTTCTTTGGCCTGCACCCGAATCTCCGCCCGCTCGAAGCCGCGTGGAAGGAAGGCGACCTCGCCATCATCCACGGCGCAGGCGTGGAGGACGAATCCCGCTCGCACTTTGAGGCGCAGGATTTCATGGAGCACGGCGGCATCGTCGCCGGCGGCTGGCTCGCGCGCTTCCTCCGCGCGCGCGGCCCGGCCAGCGGCCCGCTCAGCGCCGTCGCGCTTTCCCCCACACTGCCCGAGATGCTCTCCGGCGCGCCCAGCGCCGCCGCGGTCCAGTCCATCCGCGACTTCGCGCTGGGCAGGGAGATGAAGGCAGACTTTCCCCGCGAACTCGAACGCCTCTACGCGCTCGAATCCGACACCCGCCCGCTCGGCGCGGCATTGCGCGCGGCGGCGGCTGGCACCTTCGAGGCCATCCGCCGCATCGAGGCCATCGATTCGAAATCCGCGCCCGCCAACGGCGCGATCTACGACGAAAAGGACGACTTCGCCCAGGGCCTGCGGCAGATCGCGCTGCTCATCAAGGCCAACCTCGGCCTCGATGCCGCCAGCCTCGACCTCGGCGGCTGGGACTCGCACTTCACCCAGCAGTCGCTCATCGAGCCGCTCATGCGAAAGCTCGCCGCAGGGCTCGCCGCATTCCGCCAGGACCTCGGCCCGCGCATGGCCACCACAAGCGTCGTCGTGATGACGGAGTTCGGCCGCCGCGTCGCTGAGAATGCGAGCTTCGGCACCGACCACGGGCGCGGCGGCGCGATGTTCGTCATGGGCGGCGGGGTGAAAGGCGGACGCGTCTTCGGCGGCCCCGCTGCAAACGGCGGCAAGTGGCCCGGCCTCCAGGCCGAACTGCTCGACGGCCCCGGCGATCTCCCCGTCTGGAACAACTACCGCAACATCCTCACCCCCGTCCTCCAGCGCCACGGCGCGGAAGTCGCCAGCCTCGCCGAAATCTTCCCAGGCTTCGCCCTGGCGCCGCTGGGGCTCTAACCCGGAGGGACGCGCTCCCGCGCGTCCCAAACTTTCCCGGTGACGCGCCGCCATCCGCGAAATCGCGGACGCGCAGGAGCGCGTCCCTCCGCTCATGCCCGCCGCAGCGCAGGCTCGCGCTCCCCGAGCGCGGCGTAAATCTCCCGCCGGATCGCGGCGATCGTTTTCCTCAAAGCGATGCTCCCCTCCGCCACCACGCGGATCGCCCAGCCGCCCCGCGCCAGCGCACTCACGCCGACCCACGCGCTCTCGGCGTGCATGTCGTGGATGCGCCGCCAGCACTCCGCCGCCGCATCGAGCCGCGATGTGATGACAAAGCAGCTCGCGTAATACGCCTCGGG
>JAYTML010000587.1:0-3932 GCA_043728655.1 Chthoniobacter sp.
TGCGACGCCTGCTTTTTCGCCGAGCGCGGCATGCCCGCCGTCGCCCTCGGCCCCGGCAGCATCGCCCAGGCGCACACGAAGGATGAGTTCATCGCTGTGGAGGATTTGGAGAAAGGGGTAGAGTTCTTTAAGACTTTCCTCGCGAAGCTATGAGTGACGATCTTCATCCCGAACAGATTCGCGCGATCCGCGCGATGAGTCTCGACCGCCGGCTTGCCGTGGGCATGGCCTTGCTGAAATCGGCCCGGCGAATGCGCCGCGCCGCATTGCATCAGCAGCATCCGGCGTGGCGGGACGAAGAACTGGACGAGGCGCTGCGGCGCTGGACGCTTGATGCCGGAGTTTGATCTCTCGACGATCTTTGCGGCTCCCCTGAACCGAACAGGCGTCCCGTACATGGTGGTCGGTTCCGTCGCCGCGATCACGTATGGCGTTCATCGTCTGACCAATGATCTGGATGCCGTTTTGCAAATGTCCCTGGCCAATGTGCGGCAGGTGCATGCCGCATTTCCGGACGCGGAGTTTTACGTTCCGCCGATCGAGGTTTTGCGCGAGGAAGCGGCGCGGCGCGACCGTGGGCATTTCAATGTGATTCACCACGCCTCCGGCTTTAAGGCCGATGTCTTTCTGCGGCCCAACGATCCCCTCGAAACATGGGCCTTCGCCCGCCGGCGGATGGTCACGGTGGAAAACGAACCCGTCTGGATCGCGCCGCCGGAACTCGTGATCATTCGCAAACTCGAATTCTATCGCGAAGGCCAGCAACCCAAGCACCTCGGAGACATCCGCGGGCTCATGAAATTTGAGACGGTCGATCTGCGGTTTGTGGAAGCCAACGTCGAGCGCCTCGGCCTGCGCGAAGAGTGGCTTGTCTGCCAGCCGAGTGCGAAGTAGCGTCGCGGCCCTTTTTCCACGACCATGAGCCAGCCCCAGCAAGAGAAGACCGCCATCAACCCCACCCGCGACCAGGATTTCCCGGAGTGGTATCAGCAGGTGGTGAAAGCCGCGGACCTCGCGGAGAACAGCGACGTGCGCGGGTGCATGGTCATCAAGCCGTGGGGCTACGGGATTTGGGAAAACATGCAGCGGGCGCTGGATGCGATGTTCAAGGCCACGGGCCATAAGAACGCGTATTTCCCGCTCTTCATTCCGCTGAGCTATCTCGCAAAGGAAGCGAAGCACGTCGAGGGCTTCGCCAAGGAGTGCGCGGTGGTGACGCATCACCGGCTGGAATCCGACGGCCAAGGCGGCCTGCGCCCCGCACCGGGCGCGCAGCTCACGGAGCCGCTCGTCGTGCGGCCCACGAGCGAGACGATCATCGGCGCGAGCTACGCGAAGTGGGTGCAGAGCTGGCGCGACCTCCCGATCCTCATCAACCAGTGGGCGAACGTGGTCCGCTGGGAAATGCGCCCGCGCCTTTTCCTGCGCACCGCGGAGTTTCTGTGGCAGGAAGGCCACACTGCGCACGAGAGCTCGGGGCAGGCGCTGGCGGAGACCGACCTCATCCTCGGCGTGTATGAAACCTTCGCGCGCGACTGGCTGGCGCTGCCCGTTTTCACCGGCGAGAAGAGCGAGAGCGAGCGCTTCCCTGGCGCGGTGAAGACGCTGTGCATCGAGGCCATGGTGCAGGACCGCAAGGCCATCCAGGCGGGCACGTCGCACTTCCTCGGGCAGAATTTCGCGCACGCGAGCGGCATCAAATTCCAGTCGCGCGAGGGCAAGGAGGAGTTTGCGTGGACGACGAGTTGGGGCGTCAGCACACGGCTCATCGGCACGCTTATCATGGCTCACTCGGACGACGACGGCCTCGTCCTCCCGCCGCGCATCGCGCCGGCGCAGATCGTCATCGTGCCCGTCACGCCAAAGCCGGAGACGCGCGACGCCGTGCTCGCCGCCGCCGAGCAGCTCGCCGACGAGCTGCGGAGGCAGACTGCCTTTGGCGAAAAGATTACCGTCGAGGTGGACAAGCGCGACATCGGCGGCGGGACAAAGACGTGGGAGTGGATCAAAAAAGGCGTGCCGATCCGCGTCGAGCTTGGCCCGCGCGATTTGGAAAAAGGCAGCGTCGCCGTCGCGCGCCGCGACCGTGGGCCGAAGGAGAAGGCGTTTGTCCCGAACGCGGAATTCGTCGGGCAGGCGGCCGCGATTCTGGAGGAAATGCAGGCCGGCCTTTTGGCGAAAGCCACCGCCTACCGCGAGGCGAACACCGTGAAGATCGACACGAAGGAAGAGTTCTACGCCTTCTTCACCGCGAAGAATCCCGGCAAGCCCGAGATCCACGGCGGCTTTGCCCTCGCGCACTGGAACGGCTCGCGCGAGGTCGAGGAAAAGATCAAGGACGACCTCAAGGTCACCATCCGCTGCATCCCGTTCAACGGCCCCGAGGAAGACGGAAAATGCATCCTCACCGGCGAGCCCAGCAAGCGCCGCGTGGTCTGGGCGAAGTCTTACTGAGCGCGCGCAAGCGCACTAAAAAACTGCCGTCATTCTGAGCGGAGTTCCGGGAGGCTTTGCGACCGGAAGGGAGCGAAGAATCGCTGACTCTAATGGGCGGAGGCGGTAGGCGGAAACACGCGCTCGCCCGTCCCCGCCGCCTCCGCCCGTTTCTGTCAGCGATTCTTCACTGCGTTTCGCCCCCGCCTTCGCCCGCGGCGAAACTCCGTTCAGAATGACCGTTGTTGAAAAAGCGAGGCGGCCCCGCTTTCGCAGAGCCGCCTCGAAAATGACCGCGGAAATCCGCCGGCTTACTTGCCCTTCAGCTTCTCCAGCTCGGCGATGAACGCCTTTGGTCCGCCGGGCTGATAGCCGAGTTCACCCACCTTTTTCCCCTCGGAGTTGAGCACGATGATCGTCGGGTAGCCCTGGATCTTGAATTCCTTCTGCAGCTTCGCGTTCTGCTCCTTGAGCTCCTTCGTCTGCTCCTTGCTCCGCGGATAATCGAGTTCCACGAGGACTAGGTTGCTCTTTGCGTAGTCCGTGAACTCCGCCTGGGAGAAGACCTCCTTGTCGAGCTTGATGCACCAGCCGCACCAGTCCGAGCCGGTGAAATCCATCAGCACGAGTTTTTTGTCGGCCTTTGCCTGCGCGAGGGATTTTTCGTAGTCCTCCGACCAGCCGTCCTTGGCGAGGGCGAGCGCGGAGGTGAGAGCCAGCACGGCGAGGACGCCGGCGAGTTTGTTGAGGAGTGTTTTCATAGGTCGAAACTGACGCTGTGAGCCGCAGGATTGTTCAAGATAGTTTGCACGGTTACTTGGTCTTCAGCTTGTCGAGTGCGGCGATGAAGGCCTTCGGCCCGCCTTCCATGTATCCGAGCTGCCCTACCTGCTTGCCCTCGGAATCGAGGATGATGACGGTCGGGTAGCCTTTGATCTTGTACTCACCCTTGAGCTTCTCGTTCTGGTCCTTGGTGTGCTTGGTCAGGCGTTTCTGCTGCGGGTAGTCGAGCTCGATGAGCACGAGATTCTGCTTCGCGTAGTCCTTGAACTCCTTTTCGGAGAAGACCTCCTTGTCGAGCTTGATGCACCAGCCGCACCAGTCGGAGCCGGTGAAATCGAGGAGCGACATTTTCTTTTCAGTCTTCGCCTGGGCGAGACCCTTGTCGTAGTCGTCCGTCCAGCCGGGTTTGGCGATGGCCATGCCGGCGGTGAGGGCGAGGATCGCGAACGATCCGGTGAGTTTGGAGAGGAACATTTTCATAGGCCGGAAATGACGCGCCCGGATTCGCCGTTTTACAAGTCAATTCCCCGCCTGCACCAGCTTCAGCGCCACCGCTCCGCCCACTGCCACCAGCCCGCCCAGCACCGCCCGGCGCGTCGGGCGCAGGCCATCGAGAAAAAAGGAAAGCACGATCGTGACGAGCGGCGACGTGGCGATGATCGGGAGCACGATGCCGCTCGGCGTCGTCCGCAGCGCCCACTGGTAGCAGCCCACGC
>JAYTML010000588.1:0-2343 GCA_043728655.1 Chthoniobacter sp.
GTTCGCCACGTTCGGATTCGCCTCGCGCTTCTCCGGCTCCCGCTGCGCGAGAAAAGCCTCGTATTCCTTCCGGCGCGCATCGCCCGCGGCGGCGAGCAGTTTCGCCTTCATCGGTTCCGCGGCCACATCTCCGTCAGCGGTGACGACACGCTTTGCATCGAATCCGGCAAGCGCAGGGAAGTCGCCCGCGGGCGCATCGAGCAGCACCACATCACATTTTGCCAGCCACTCTGGCGAGAGCGCGGACTTGTCCTCCACGTAGTCAAACCAAATGCCGTCCCTACCAAGATCACGCATGAGCGCGTGACACTTCTTGCCACTCGCGTCGTCGCCTTTGCCGGCGAAGAGGACGCGCAGCGGCCCCGGGGCGGCGTGCGCAAGAGCGGTGAATGCGAGGGCGATGACGGGGGCGAGGATGCGTTTCATGGTGAGGGTGGGCGTTTGTCGCGGATCGCGGGCGTTTTTGAAACTGCAAAAACCGGCGGCGAACCTCCATCGCGGAGGGATTTTTGTACTTCCACGCGACACGGCGGACCCGACATGGTTTCGCGCATGAAGCTCATCATCTCCTCCCTCCTCGCCGCCGCTTGCATCTTCACCACCCACGCCGGAGCTGCCACTCCAGAGCAGGAGAAAGCCTTCGTGGATAGCTACCGGAAGGCGCTCGAAGCCGGCGATGCCAAGGCACTCGCGGCATTCCTTTACACGGAGGGCGCAAAGCCGGCGCAGATCGAGTTTTTCAAAATGATGCAGTCCATCGACAAGGGCGCGAAAGTCGTCAGCGTCGAACTCCTCACGCCGAGCGCCGAGGACGCGGACCGATTCAACAAAGTCATGACGATGCCGGATGGCAAAAAGTACAAGATGCCGGTCAAGCCGTACAAGCAGCTCGTCGTGAAAACTGAGACGAAGGACGACAACGGCTCCAGCACCGGAAGCAGTGCGAGCCCCGTCGCCGAGATCAAAGGAAAGCTCGTCATTCCGGTTCCCGTTCCGGCGAAGTAGGCCCGCCGATTTCCCGATGCAATCCACCACGCTCAAAGTCGGCATCATCGGCGGCGGTCTCATGGGCCGCGAAGTGGCCAGCGCACTGGGCCGCTGGTGCGCGCTCCTCGATTTCCCCGTGAAGGTGGAACTCACCGCGGTGTGCGATCTCGTCGAGAAAACGCGCGAGTGGTTCAGGCAGATTCCCACGGTGAAGCTGCTCACCGCGGACTACCATGAGCTGCTGCGGAGCGACGTGGATTTTGTCTATGTCGCCGTGCCGCACCATCTGCATGAGGCCATCTATCTCGACGTGCTGCGCGCTGGGAAGGATCTCTTCGCGGAGAAGCCGTTCGGCATCGATCTCGCCGCCGCGCGGAAGATCCGCGACACCGCGAACGAGCTCGGGCGCTTCGTGCGCTGCTCGTCGGAGTTCCCGTTTCTGCCAGGCGTGCAGAAGATCTGGCAGTTCCTCCGCTCGGCTGACCTGGGCCATGTCATCGAGGTGCGCTCGGGCTTCTGGCACGCGAGTGATCTCGACCCGACGAAGCCGGTGAACTGGAAACGGCAGAACAAATTCTGCGGCGAGATCGGCGTCATGGGCGACCTCGGCATGCATGCCGTGCATCTCCCGCTGCGCCTCGGCTGGAAGCCGAAGCGCGTCTATGCGCAACTCCAGAAAATCTACCACGAGCGCCCGGACGGGAAGGGCGGCATGGCTGCGTGCGATACGTGGGACAACGCGCAGCTTCACTGCGAAACCGAGATCGCGGGCGCGGAAGTGCCGCTGCATATCTCGACGAAACGGCTCGCCCCGCACGAGATGAACACCTGGTTCATCGAGGTGCTGGGCACGGAGCGCGGCGCGCGGTTTTCGACAAAGGAACCGAAGACAGTGCGGCTCTTTGAGCGGCGAAAGGAGCAGGTCTGGGAGCGCTACGACGTGGGCCATTCGTCGAACGCCTTCCCCGTTGTCACTGGCGGCATCTTCGAGGCCGGCTTCAGCGATTGCTTCCAGCAGATGTGGGCTGCCTTCGTCGCCGAGCGCCAGGGTTTGCTGGGCGACCGCTTTGGCTGCGTCACGCCGGATGAGGCCGTGGCCAGCCACGAGATCTTCGCCGCCGCACTCCGCTCGCATGCAGAGCGGCGGGCGATGGAGATTTAACCGAGCGCGGCGCGGTAGCCGTCCGCTGTGAGGGCGGCGACGCGGGGCCAGGCAGTCTGCTCGCGCCAGGCGGCGGCTCCGGCGTAGTCGGGCGGCGTGGTGAGGGCCGCAGTGAGTTTTTCCGCGAGGTCGGTGTCGGGGCGCTCGAAGCGGAAAATGGTCGGCGCGGGCTCTGCGAGATCGACGGTATCGAG
>JAYTML010000589.1:0-7024 GCA_043728655.1 Chthoniobacter sp.
CCGCTCAGGCCGACCAGCGCCTCGATGAGTGCCTTTCCGCCAAAATCAATGGACCGGACGAGCATCAGCTCGCGTTTCGATCCGACCATCACGGTCGAATTCGTGTGACCGATATCGACGAGGAAAAATGCCTGCTCATTGAAGACCTCGGGAAAGGCGAACTCGAACGCATTGAAAGCGCAAATCGGAGCCAGTTGCAGCGCGCCCACATTTGTCCCGCTGCTCTGGATCGCCCCGCCGACCAGCGAGACCTGCGCCCGGGGCAGCCCGCCCACGAGGTATTTTTTCTTCCCGGCGGTCTCGGAATCACCGTTCGGCTGCGATGTCGGAATCTTGTCGCAATCGAGCACGAAATCTCTGCAGTCCTGGTTGAGCAGGGCCATGCCGTTTAGCCGCAGGGCGTCGCGCAACAGATCGACCGGCGTTTCCGGCTGCTCGATGATGCGGATCAGCGCGTCCGGGCTGGAGATGCCCACGGCGCACGCCTTCGCGGAGCCGCCCATGCTTTTGAAGAGCGACTTGAGCTCCTGGCCGAGCGCGTCCGCGGACTCGACCGGGCTGCTGAGCACTTGGGATGCGTAGTGTGTGACCACGTAGCGGTTCCCGCCCTTGCGCTGGAGGAGCACGGACTTGAGCGCGTAGCGCCCGAGGTCCACGCCGATGACGGATGTGAGTGCTTTAGCCATTTCGGGTTCGTGTTAAGCAGCCGATGTGCCGGAGTCCGCCGATTCTCAGAAATTTTCCGCCACGGTCTGCCCTGCGGGCCGCCGCTCCCCGTGCTGAAGGTCCGAAACCATCTGAGAGAGCACCACAAACGCGATCCCCGCGCCGACGACGATGAAGAGCACGCCGCCGATGAGGATCGCCATCCGGTTCCGCCCCGCGTCGGCGCGCTGCGCACGCTGAATGGCCATGCGGGCATCGAGCATTTTCAAGAGTTGTTCTGGCGTTGCCCCGGCGGTTTCGGTTTCGTTCATCGCTCGCAAAAAAATTTGATTCTGAATGTTTGGCGCTACCCCTCACGAAAAAGCTTATCTCGCGCCGTTCCTCGGATTTCTTGCCGTCGCTCTGCTCGGCGAAATCGTCGGCCGGCTTTTCCAAGGGAACAGCTTCTGGATGGCCGCGGAGCCACGCTACTGGGTGCTGCCTCTCCAGACGCTCTTTGCCGGCGCGCTCCTCTGGCGCTACTGGCGCTCCTACAGCCTGCGCCGCCCGGCCGGCGTCGGCTTCGCCACTCTCATCGGCGCGGTGGCGCTCGTGCTGTGGATCGCCCCTCAGGAGTGGCTCGGCGCGCCCGCCCGCCTCGATGGCTTCCACCCGGAGTTCTTCGGCGCGGACGGCTGGCCCTACTGGCTGAATGTCTCGGCGCGCTTCGTCCGCCTGGTGATCGTCGTCCCGCTGGTCGAGGAGATTTTCTGGCGCGGCTTTCTCCTCCGCTACCTGATCGACGATGACTTCATGGACGTGCCGATCGGCGCGTTCTCGTGGAAATCCTTCGGCATCGTCACCGCCGGTTTCTGTCTTGAGCATTCCTTCGCCGACTGGCCCGCCGCCATCCTCACCGGCGCGCTTTTCAATCTCGTCGCCTACCGCACCCGCAGCCTCAGCGCCTGCGTCCTGACCCACGCGGTCACCAATCTCATCCTCGGCATCTACGTCATGCGCAGCGGCCAGTGGGGCTTCTGGTGAAAGCGGCTGCGGCGACGCACGGAAGGCGGCCGGCCGGCATGGTCACTGCCCGACTTTCAATCCTTGCGACGGGATCTCGGCGCGGTGGGCCGTGGGCGGGTCGGCAGGCTGGACTTGGATCTGCATCTCCGCGCCGTCGCGGGCGATCCTCACGGGCACGCTGTCGTCGGCGGTGAGGAAAAAGGAGGCGTCGAGCACATCTTCCGGGATCGCGATCTTGCGGGCACCGATCTGGAGAAGGATGTCGCCCGTGCGCAGGCCGGCCTTTTCCGCAGGGGCGTCGGCGATGACCTCCTCGATTCGCGCAGTGGAGCCGGCCACGGCCGCGTCCGCAGCCTTGACCGCCATGCCGAGCCAGCCGGGCCGGACTTCGCGGAAGCGCATGAAATCCATGCGGACCTTTTCAGCGGCCTCGATCGGCAGGACGAAAGACGCGCCGCCGCCGTCGAGCGTGCTGATGAGGATGCCGACGGCCTCCCCGTTCGCATTGAGAAGCGGCGCGCCGCCTTCGCCCCGCTGGACGGGGACATTGGCCCGGATGTGGGTGGTGGCAAAAAAGCGGCCCGCGAATTTCACATCGAACCCGCCGACGATGCCGAAGGACGGCGTGAGCGGCATCTCCATCGGATAGCCCAGCGCGATGACCGGCGTGGCGAGGGCGAGGTCGCGCGCCTTCCCAAAAATCAGAAACGGCGTCTGCGCGTCGATCTTGAGGAGGGCGATGCCGCTGCGGAGGTCGCTCACGAGCCGGCGGGCCGGGTGCTGCTCGCCGCGGAAGTGGACGGTGATGTCCCGCGATTCGCCGCCCACGCTGTAGGACGTGTAGAGCGTGCCGTTTGGGTCGATGAAAAATCCGCTGCCGGCGAGCCGGCCGTGCGCATCGGTGGCCTCGATGCGGACCACAGCCGGGCCGCTTTTCTCAAAAACCAGCTGCACCTGCTGCTGGATGGCGTCCAGCATTTTGCCCGGCTCCCCGTCCGCGGCGAAGACTGCCGACGCACCGAGCAGCGCACCGAAAAAGGCGGGGACGATCCGGCGCGCCAAATTCCTAGAAATTAAATGACGACGACGGCTCATAACTCACGGGCCGCGCATCCATGATGTAGCGCGGCTGCGCATCCACCGGGGCCATTTCCGGCTGAGTGGTCGGGAGCGGTTGCGAGACGAGGCGGGTTGCCTTGGTGGGCGATTGGAGAGAAAGAAGCTTTTCCGGCGGAGTCGTGATCCTGTGTTCGACCGGCGGATTGTGCGCGATCTCGCCGCCCGGAATCAGGAAGCCGATCGCGCCGATGCCGATGGCCAGCACCGCGACCATCGCCCCCGCGTAGGACACATGCCCCATGCTGTGCTCGCTGAACATCGTCTGCACCCGCTCGACGGCGATCCTCCACAGCGGCCGGCGCAGAAGCTCCGTGCGCTGGCGGCGGTGGATGTCCTTCAGCAGCCGGTCGAAATAATCCGCCGGCGGCTGTTCGTAGCGCTTCAGGCGGAGGAGTGCGGTGAGCTGTTCTTCGGTCATGATTGGTGGAATTCGGTGAGAAAATTCTGCAACTGGCGGTGCGCGTAAAAGAGCCGGGAGCGAACCGTGCCTTCGGAAACGCCCAGGATCTTCGAGATCTCTGCGTGAGGCATTCCCTGAATATCGAACATGGTCACAACCGCCCGATGATCATGGGACAGTTTCTGCATGGCCTCGTTCAACCGCTTCTGAAGTTCGCCCAGGTCCGCCTCCCGCACCGGGGAGCTCGCGGCGGTCAGCTCGATGAATTCCTTGTCGTTCTGCACGTTCGCGTCGATGTCATCGAGGCTCAGGTGAAAGCGGCGGCCGCGCTTCTTGAGGAAGTTGATCGTCATGTTCACACCGATGGAGTGCATCCAGGTGTAGAAGGACGACTTGCCGCGAAAGCCGGTGATCGAGCGGTACGCCTTGGACCAGATGTCCTGAAGCAGGTCGTTCGTATCCTCGTGGTTCGAGGTCATGTTATAGACGAGGCCGTAAAGGCGCGGGCTGTACTTCACGATGAGCTCGTCAAACGCCGCCGCGTCGCCGCCCTGGGTGCGGGCGATCAGCTCGGTGTCCTGCTTGCGGCTCTGTTCGTCCTGCATCGTGCGCGGCTTCGTAGCAGGCCGCGCGGTGCTTGGGAATTGCGATCGCACCGGCTCTGGCCAGAGCACGGCGGATGGAGATGAGAGGACGGACGCGAAAGACATTCGGGGATATGAAATGCGGACGCCGAAAACAGACACCCGCGCGGCGCCGATGTTCAAAACCCGCCGCCGCTCACTGCGCCTGCGGCGCCCGCTCACGTCGGATCGCAACCGCGACGAAAGCCGTGTCGGGCAGAATGTATTTTCGCAGCTCCACCTCGACCGCGCGAATCGCAAATCCTTCCAGCAGCGCGGCGGCGATCTCCCCGGCGAGCGTCTCGATGAGACGGCGCGGGCCGGCGAGGCAGAGCGTCTTCACCGCCTCGCAGACGCGAAAATAATCGACCGTGTTCGCGAGATCATCCTCCAGCCCCGAGAAGCCGCGAGCCGGCTCCAGCACTAGGTTCACCGTCAGCCGCTGCGCCGCTGCGCGCTCCCCATCCGGCACGCCGATGAAGGCGGTCAGCTCCAGGCTGTCGATGACGATGCGGTCGGTCACACGCTCACCCGATGCGGAATTTCACCTCGCGCACCGCGCGCGGGCCGAAGCGCGCCTTCAGCTTCGCCAGAATGTCGCGCTTCCACACGCGATCGAGCTCGAAGAGGACCGTCGGCTGGAGCACCCGCACCGTCAGCACGCCGTCCTTGAGCTGCTGCGGCGACGAATGTTTCGCCACAAATTCCCCGACGACCTCGTGCCACGCCCCCATCACCTCCGCGGAGTGGAGCCGGTCCTTCAGGCCGAGTCCGGCCATCACCTTTCGCACCGCATCGCCGAGCGCCGCCGCGCGGTCCGGCCGCTCAGCCGGCTGCGGCAGCCCGCGCCATTCGGCGAGGACACGCGCGCGGAGCTGCTCGGGTTTCATGCCGTGGAGTCTCCACGAAAGGCACGGAAACGCACGAAAAAGGACGGCCCAGTTTCGTCCCGCTCCGCGGCGATCACGGGCAAAGCAAAACCCTCACCCGTGAAGGTGAGGGTCTTGGAATGTTTCGCGGTTCGCGCCAGGCTCAGGCCACGCCGTCGCTGCCGATGGCCTCGACCGGGCAGCCTTCCATCGCTTCCTTGCAAAGCGCGGTCTCGGCGTCGTTCTCAGGCTGCTTGAAGAGGTAGCTGTGGCCGCCGTCGTCGTTGCGCGTGAAATTGGCTGGCGCGGTCTCGCGGCAGAGATCGCAGTCGATGCACTGGTCATCCACGTAGAAGGTGCCCGCGACGTTTTCGGGATATTTGTTAGCTTGGTCGGCCATAGGTGTGTTCGGTTTTGAGCCGGCCAAAATAGGGGCGAAACCTCTCCAGGCAATGTTCTTTTTGCGTCATGTCTTCGCACAGGCTGAACGAGAGCCGATTTCAACGAATCTCCGGCGTGGACGGGATTACGCGACTTAAAGCGCATCCTTTGTGCATCCACGATTCCGCGCGCCAAGGAGACGAACTTTGGTAATGAATGAGCCGATGAAAATTTTCCGCCAACACTGCGTATTGGCTGCGATGACGGTCGCTTGGATCGCCGCGCCCATCGCCATTCCGTTTGTCGGCATTGATGCGTCCAGAAATCTCAATCCCATTGGCCTCTTCCTCGCCGGGGTGTTTGTCTCAATGTTCGGCTGGGTCTTCTTTTTTCGCTCCAAGCGCCTCTGCGCGATGCGAGCGACATCAATCAGAAAATATCCTGTCTTCCGCATCTTTGGCACGCCGGAAGACGAGATGCTGCCATTGAATCGACTGTTCTATCGGCTCATCGGTTTGTTCATGCTGCTCTTTTCTGCTGCCCTGTGGCTCATGGCGATTTATCGAGGCTTCCTTGCCTGACGGAGTCGTTCGCCGCTGTCACCGCCGAGGGCTTCCCAGTTGACCCCTCCGCGCCTGCTGGCGACATTCGCCGCCCTATGACCGACAAACTTCCCGATGCCGTGATCCCCGCCGAAGGCTGGCACGTCCTCCACCTTTTCTACAAAGTCGAACACGGCGCGTGGTCGCTTCTCAGCCGCGACGAACAGATCGCCGCCAAGACCCATCTCACCGAACTCATCGCCGAAATCCGCGCCACCGAGGGCGCGCAGATCCTCACCTTCGCCATGGTTTCGCCGAAGGCCGACCTCGGCTTCATGCTCCTCTGCGCGGACCTGCACGCGGCGAACGCCTTTGAAAAGCGCCTCTCGCTCGCCCTCGGCGCGGACACGCTCACGCCGACCTACAGCTTCCTCTCGATGACCGAGCGCAGCGAGTACACCACCAGCGAGGCCGAATACGCCGAATCGCTCGTGACCGAGGACAAGCTCGCCGCCGGTTCGCCCGAGCATGCGGAAAAGCTGGAGGCCTTCCGCCAGCGCATGGCGAAGTACATGAAGGACCGCCTTTACCCCGTGCTCCCGCCCTGGCCGGTCATGTGTTTTTACCCGATGAGCAAACGCCGCGGCACCGGCGGTCAGAACTGGTACGCGCTAACCTTCGAGGAGCGGAAAAAACTCATGCTCGGCCACGCCAAAATCGGCCGGACCTGGCACGGCAAGATCCTCCAGCTCATCACGGGCTCCACAGGCCTCGACGACTGGGAGTGGGGCGTCACGCTCCTCGCCCACGACCCGCTGAATCTGAAGGGCATCGTCTATGAGATGCGCTTCGACGCTGTGAGCGCGCAATACGCCGACTTCGGCGAGTTCTTCATCGGCCTCCAGCTCCCGCTCGACGAGATGTTCCGCCGCGTGCTGCTGTAAAATGCCACGCCGCCCCGGATGCTCTTCACCCTCTTTTTCGGCGGTGATGTTCATGATCGGATCATCGACGGATTCCTGGGCTTTGGGGTGCTCTCGCTGTTTGGCATTTGGCAGCTCAAGCGCGTCTTGAAAGGCGAAACGCGGAACTGGCTCGGTGAAAGAAATGCGCCCGATTGGGCATACCTGCTGTTCGGTTTCGCGTGCCAGATTCCGCTCATCGCCTGGCTCTTGTTTTTGAAAAGGCAGGGCTATTTCGAAAGCGCACGGGGATGAAAACTCGCGACACCGCCTTTCCACTGCTCGTCCTTGCGGCGCTCTGCATTGCGTTCGTCGCCGACGTTCTCCTGACCGCGGACCATCTGCCCGAGCGCCTCGCCACGCACTTCGGTCTGGATGGGAACCCGGACGGCTGGATGACTCGGTCCGGGCACGTGCGGTTCATCCTCGGCTTCGGGCTGGGCGTGCCGGCGTTCAT
>JAYTML010000590.1:0-2123 GCA_043728655.1 Chthoniobacter sp.
ACCCGCGCGCAGCTCGAGGAATGGCTCGGCCCGCGCTTCGGCGGCGCGGGCGACGCTGCCGCGTGCCAGCAACTCACCGACTTCCTCGACCACATCGCCAACCGCTCCGGCCTCCTGCTCCCGCGCGGCGAAGGCGTCTTCGGCTTTGCCCACCTTTCCTTTCAGGAATACTACGCCGCCTGCGCACTGGAGAAGGAGTTCCAGCGCATCCTCACCGAAAAATCGCAGCCCGCCGGAGACGACATCTTCGGCACCCCTTCGGTCGCGGCGAAGAAGGACGAGGAGAAAATGTTCGCCGAGATGGCCGCGCAGCCCGCGTGGCACGAGCCGCTGCTCTTCCTCGTGGAAAAGCTCCGCCACAGCCCGCCCTACACCAGCCGCATCCTCGGCTGGACCTTCCCCCAGCTCGCCACCGAGCCGCCGACTGCGAGCGAAGACAGCGGGTACGACGCGGTCGAAAAATGGATGCCCATCACCGCCGCGCAGCTCCTCGCCGGCATCTCGCTCGATCAGGAAGTGACCCTCGACGACGCGCAGCGCGTGAAGATTTGGCGCAGTCTGTGGCAAGCCGATATTGCTGCGGTGGCTGACGTTTGGAACATCGGCCCATCCCTGATCGTCGCCGGCAGCCCCTACCACACCCCGGTGCTCCAAGCCGCCGCCTCGCTCAAGCCCAAAAAATTCTACCTATACGAATGCCCAGCGGTGATCGACCTCCAACCGTTCAGCGGCCTGCGTTGCTTGCGAGAGCTATATATCATTTCCTGCTCGGCGCTGAGCGACCTGAAGCCGCTCTCGGGCTTGGCTTCCTTGAACACACTCGTCCTCAACAGCTGCACGGCGGTGAGCGACCTGAAGCCACTCGCGGGTCTGGCTTCTCTGAACACACTCTACCTCAACGGCTGCACGGCGGTGAGCGACGAGGCGGTGGCGGCGCTGCAGGCGAGCCTACCGAAGCTCGAAATCCACCGGTAGCCCATCCGCCGAGACCGCCGATGGCCTGTTCCTCCCGCGCCCCCCTCGTCACGAAGCTGGGCTTCGTAATGGCGGATGGCGGGGAAGCTGTGCTTCGCGGATGGGGGGAGGATGAGCGGCGTCCTTGCGTCGGGCGCGCAAACCCGGCACAGCCCGGAGGGCTGATGGATATTAGAGCGGTTTAATAAAAGGCGTAGCCGTCATGCCTGAGAGAGGCGAGGGCCGCGGGCGGGTTCCGGGTGGAGCACTCGACCCCGAGTGCTGGGGCGGGCGACTCGCCCGCTCCACCCGTAGGAGTGTGCTTTCTCCCCAGCGCGCGCTCCCCCCAATGCTTTCGGCGAGTCGCCTAAACCAGCACTCGGGTCGAGTGCTCCACCCGGATTTACCCCCTCGTTCCGAAACTCTGTTTCGGAACGCAATTGTCCGCGCAACTCCGTTGCCTCAGTGGGCGCGTCGGCCACAACGGGCGTCCCGCCATCGGGATGGAGTTTCGCCCGCATTGGCGTTCCCAAACGGAGTTTGGGAACGAGAGGGGCAACGAGGGGCAACCCGGCGCGCGCCAAGTCTCAAGCCGCGCGGCGTCCGCGGGTCATGAAAAAAGGCCCCGCCATCGCTGGCGGGGCCTCGCTCAAATCTGCCTGCGCGCGCCGGATTACTCCTTGCGCTCGACGACCACGTAGCGGCTCTGCCCCTTCGTCGAAACGCGGAGGAGCACCTTCTTTTCCTTCTTCATCTTCTCGCTCAGCTCCACGGCCTGCTTCGATCCGGTGATCGGCTCGCGGTTCGCCTCGTGAATGACGTCGCCGATTTTCAATCCGGCCTCCGCACTCGGGGATTCAGCATCGATCTCGGTGATGACGACGCCCTTGTTCCCCTCGGGAATCTCAAACTTCTTGCGGGCCTCGGCATCGATGTCCGCCACGGTGACGCCGTCGAGGACATCGGGGTCATTGGCCTTGGCGGGTTCGGCGGCGATGCCACCGCTGATATTCGGCCGCTCGACGAGGTCGGCAGTGAAGCTTTGCTCCTTGCCGTCCCGGATGACCTTCATGTCGGCCTTTGAGCCGGGGGCCATGGCGGCGACGAGGAGTTGGAGCTCACGCGGGCCATCGATCTTCTTGCCGCCGATCTCGATGACGACGTCTCCC
>JAYTML010000591.1:0-14208 GCA_043728655.1 Chthoniobacter sp.
CGCGGGCGGGTGCCTTTGATGGGGCGGGTGCGGATGGCGCGGCCGGACATTTTCAAAAACTGCTCGGGCGAAGTGGACAGGATCTCGCGCCCGCCGAGCGCGAGATAGGCGGCGTGCGGCGCGGGCGAGTAGTGGCGGAGGGCTTCATAGAAAGCGAAGGCGTCGCCCCGCCAGGGCGCGGTGAAACGGTGGGCGAGATTCACCTGATAGATGTCGCCGGCGGCGATGAACTCCTGGGCGCGCGCGACCATGCGGCAGAAGTCGTCGCGCGTGATCTCGGGGGTGAAGGCGGGGCGCGCGGCGGTGGCGGGCTGGACGTGGGGAGCGGCTTTCTCCCAGAGGTTCCCGATCTCGTGCCAGGTGTGGTCGGCGTGGCGGAAGATGAGCGCGTCCTCGTAGATGCCGAAGGTGAATGCGCCGTCGTACTCGACGCAGCCTGCGGCGAAGCCATCCGGCAGGCCGTGGTCGGGCGTGGCGGGCGCGCGGCGGGAGTCGATCTGCGCGCGCAGGCGGGACCAGTCGGCGGCGGTGCGGCCGCTGATGGTTTCGACAGGCGCGGCTGCGACGAGGGAGAGCTGCGGCGTGTCGCCGCCCTCGACCGCGGTGTCAAAGAAGACGAGCCCCGGCAGATGGCGGCAGCGGGCGGCGACCTCGACGGGTGTGAGGTCGAGCGCGAGCGGACGCGGGGCGCGGGCGAGCAGCGGCATAGGCATCGCCTTGCGCGAGGAGCCGGGCCTTTTCAAACGAAATCTTTCCGGTATCGTCTGCGCCCTCGCCATGAAACGCCCGACTTTCCTCCTCGCCGCCGCCCTGCTCACCGCGCTCCCGCTTTTCGCCCAGGAAAAAGCGCCGGACGCCGCGCCGGATCCTGCGTCGCTGGCGCCCGAGCCGAAAGATCCGGACCGGCTCGATCTGATGCCGTCGAAACCGGCGCAGCTCCTGCCGCCGCCGGCCGGTTTGCCGCTGATTCCCGAGATCCCGATGCCGCAGGAGCGTCCGCGCCAGAGCACCGTGGAAAGTCCGATCAAGAGGCGGGATTCGACTGCGGAAGCGGAGGATCAGATCAAGCTGCGCATCCGCATGCGCGAGGCGAAGACCAAGGCGCAGCGGGATCCGGCGTTGCAGGCCGAGTGGGACCGCTCGAATGAGGTGAAGACGGATTACGAGAAGCGGGAGGTGCTGAAGGGGTATTACAAGCTGCTCGCCGCGCGGATGGCGAAGATCGATCCCACGCTGAAAGAGGTGATCGAAAAGCAGACCAAGGAATCGCTCTCCCGGCTGGAGCAGACGCGGATCGCGCCGACGCAGGCGCCTCCAGGCGTGGCGACCGGCCCGCAGGCGGCGCGCTGAGCGGTGGTCGGAAAAACCATTTGTCGCGCGGGCGAAGTCGGCTAGTCTGCCGCCCTCCTCGAAAACGGCGCTATCGTCTAGGGGCCTAGGACACTGCCCTCTCAAGGCGGGGACACGGGTTCGAATCCCGTTAGCGCTACTTGTATTCATGCGGGTTTCCGGTCGATTGGCTTGAAAGCAGGACAAAAGCAGGACAAAGTCGCGGGGTGAAGCGATCTGCAAAATCAAAAGCCGCCGACCGGATCCAAGAGGTCAGGGTGGGCAGCGTCGCGGTCAAAATCTATCGATCCGAAACGCGTGGAAGGCCGCTTTTCACGGTCGCGTATCGGGATACGAACAACCGGCGGGTAAAGAGGAGCTTTGCCGATCTGAATGAGGCAAGATCCGAAGCGCACGCCGCCGCCGCAAAGATTCAGAACGGCCAGATCGATGTTCTCGAGCTCAACAGCAGGGACAGAATCGCCTATCAACACGCCCTCGCCGTTCTCAAGCTCACCGGCCAGCCGGTTGACTCCGTGGCGGAACAATATGCCGAAGCTTTCAAGTTGCTGAACGGGACCGGCTCAATTGTGGAAGCCGCACGGTTTTTTCAAAAGCACCACAGCACTACGTTCGCGAGAAGAAGCGGACCGGAAATCTATCAGGAATTTCTAGATGCGAAGAAAGTGGACAACGCCAGCCTTCGATATCTTCACGACATCCAAAGTCGGCTGGGGAGATTCGCAAAACATTTTGGTGGCGACATTTCCCACATCACGACGAGGGAATTGGAAGAGTGGATTGCCGCTCTCGGTTGCGGTCCAGTCGCTCGAAACAGCACGCGTGCGCTTGTCATCACGCTGTTCAATTTCGCCAGGCAACGAGGATATTTGCCAAAGAACCAGCCGACCGAAGCCGACGCGGTCGCCATTGCCAAAGAACCGCCGGCGCAGATCGGCATTTTCACTCCGGCGCAGATGATCAAGCTGCTGGAAAAAGCCGGTCCCCAGATTGTTCCATACCTTGCCATCGGCGGTTTCTCCGGCCTCCGCCACGCCGAGTTGATGCGCTTGGACTGGCGGGAGATTAAACTCAGGGAAGGGCACATCGAAGTCACAGCGGAGAAAGCCAAAACCGCTCAGCGGCGCATTGTTCCGATTCAGGACAACCTCGCAAAGTGGCTTCGTCCCTATGCCCTCACTGAAGGAAAAGTCTTCGCCGGACACGGTTCGCGCTTTTTAGGCAAGGTCACCAAAGTGTCCCGGGAGTGTGGCATCGACTGGCCGCAAAATGCGCTTCGTCACAGTTTCGCCAGCTATCGCCTTGCGAAGTGCAAAAGCGCCGCCGAGGTGGCGCTGGAGATGGGGAACTCGCCGAGAATCGTTTTTCAGCATTACCGCGAGATCGTGACAGCGGGAGAATCCGAGGAATGGTGGAGAATCGTGCCATCTTGAGAGTCGGCTCATTAACGTGCGCGGTCGGCTGCTCGGCTTCAGGGACCACGCCGCCGCCGCCATGCTCCTCGACCACTACCCACTCGCCGTGGATCGCAAGACCGCGGCGCAGTACCGGCAGATCAACCGCGCACCCCGGCCGCAGCTGGATCCGCGACGATACGTTCCTTCCAACCCAAACCGCCGTCGTACGGATTCTGGTTGGGAATCATGTGAACACTTGAGATGGTTCCTGCAAAATCACCGCTGACAAAGACGTCGATCTTCCAAGCGTACCGCCAAAAAGGCCACTCTGTGGGTGCTTTACCCCCTGTTTGGATCGAGGGATCGTAGAGCGGTGACCACAGGGGCGCGATTTCCTCGACAAGAGTGGCTTTAGTTGCGTCGGGCCACCGGTGGATGTCGATCTCGCGCCACTGGTCCGCAAATCCCTCATCCTCCGGAAAACACTCATCATGGAAACGGTCGGCGACCTTCTGGCTAAGAAACCAAGCGCGGAGCGCGTCTACGCTCGTTTCGAGCTGCCGCTTCTTTGTTTGCCGACCAACGTTCGGGAGAGCTTCCTTCGTGGCGTTCTCAAGCTGAAGCGAGCTACGCATCTCCTCCATCCAGTTCGTGAATTCTGCAAGCAGTACGCGGGAGTTTGACGCGTCGCTGGCGGCGGCCTCAATCAGAGCCATCAACTGCTCGATCACTGGAGGGGTCCAGATTGCTGTGAACTGCCCGGGGTCGTGTGGACGTTCCATGAATTCTCTGAGTTTCGCGGCCGTCAAAGGCACCCCATCCCACGTCTTCAGTTCGCCGTCGTGCCTCAGCGAGTCAACCTGCAGACCGAAAATAGCCGCGATTCGCAATGCCGTCTCCTCTGGGAGTTGAAGGCGACCCGCCTCGATGGCGACGAGTCGGGGATACGAGATTCCAATGAGCTCGGCAAATTGGCGACCGGCTTTTTTGGCCAAGCGGCGTAGCTGTGCAACAGGGTGTTTTGGCTGATTCATGTCTTCGTGAATCAGAGTGCGGCAAAATTTGTATGCAGACAATCAAATTATTCCTATGCATACTTATAGTTTGCGGTTTATAGTCGCACCTGTATGCCAAAAATCACCCTCCGTTCCAGTGAGAGCCGACCGCCCGAGCGCCGACCATCCCGGCTGCTCGTCGGCAGGGCCAAGCCTCCCTTCCTAGTCTTCTAGTAATATGTACATCTCCGCACCACCCCTCCCCATTTACCCCCTCCGCGCCGTCCCCCTCTCCCGACGAAGGACCGTCGTCACCGCCCATATCGAAATCCTCCACTTCGTGGAATCCTTCGGTCTCAACCACTGCTCTTTCCTCACCCTGACCTGTGGCAAGGGGCAGAATATGGATAGCGCCCAACGCATCCTCAACAACGCCTCCCGGCGCTTCCTGAAGGATCTCTTCCCTGCCTGGATCACCATGGTCGAGTTCGACAGCTACGACCGTCCTCACTTCCATCTGCTCGTCACCACCCGCCACGACTTCCGCTCCGGGTTCAACTTCGACCACTACAACCGCATGAAGCAGATCGGCAAGCGCGCCTACGACGAACGCCGACCTCTCACGACCGCTGAAAAGCAGGAACGTGGACATCTGGCCCGCAACCTGACCACTGATCCGGCGCTCCGGGCTATATGGAAGCAGCTCCGGAAGAAGCTCCCCGGCTTCGGCTTCAGCAAGAGTCGTCCAGCCGAGCTGATCCCGATTGAGAAGAACGCTACCGCCATCGCCTTCTACCTGACCAAGCAGTTCCATACTCCTCATCTGCTCCGGTTCGTCCCCAAGGGCGCCCGACTGTTCCGCACCTCCGCCGACTGCCCTCGCCTCGTCTCCCGCGTCACCGATCTCGTCATCGACACCCCGGGCCGGCGCAAATACCTCGCTCGCCGTGAGCGCATCTGCTCGCTCCTCGGCTGTCCTACCGACGAGGCGATGAAGCGTCACTACAGCCCCCGCTGGCAGTTCCGCTGTCTCCAGGTCAGCATGGCCCTCGACGACCGCTACCCCGATACGCCGATCCCCTGGGACTCCCCGGAGGTTCTGGAACTCACCGAGGAGGTCATGGCCAACGGCTACGTCCGACCCGACCCGATCGATCCCTACGACTACCTCCTCCCGGCCAACAGTCGTCAGGCTGCATGAGTGTCTCCATCCCGTCTCCCAACAACGAACGGAGGGGTCGGACGGGCGCAGCCCGCTCCGACCCCTGCCCGCAGCAAGTTCCTCCGCCGCTGCCGGGTGGTTGCTGGCGTCGTCGGAGGGCGGGCGGGCCGCAAGGCCCAGCCCGTCCCGCCGAGGCGTCCAGAACCACCCCGCAGCGGCACAGGCGAGCGGCTCCACTCAACTCCCGACAGCCACAGAGGAGCCAGTCGCCATGGGAGCCTCTCCCAGCCTGCGACCGCTGCCAGGACCATCAGCGGCCCGGCAATGGGCATCCGGGAACAACCCGACCCGGCAGGACGGAGAGCTAGACAGTAATTTGGCAGTCAGAAATTTAAGGGGACGCCACGACCAACAGGAACACGAGCGTCCCGACGAACAGCACGAGGCCAAAAGCCTCAATCACCGATATGAGCAACAATTACCGACACAACCGCCCGCTCCCGCTGGCTCAGAAATACGAAGCCGCCATCATGCACCAGGAGATGCGCGATCGGGAAAAGATCATCGCCGAGCAGTGCATGGCCAGGGTTCACGCCCCGAAGAAGAAGCTTACAGAACCTCCCGCTGTGGACGCCGACATCACGATCCACGTTGCCACCCACATAAAGGACAATCCCGGTCCCGGTGCCTACGCGATGTCTGTGGACGAAGGCACGACGGTGGAGGTCGATTACCTCGCCGACACAACCTGCCCACACCTGGAGCTTGTCGCTTTGAACGCCGCCTTCAAAGGCGTTGGAGCAACTCCCGGTTCGGCTGTCATCTACACGACCGCAGCGAACACGGTAAAATACCTGCACGACGGCACCGCTGCCCGGTGGAAAGCAAGAGGCGGGCGCAAGGCTGGCGGCGGCCCGGTGATTCATTGGGATCTGTGGGCGGAACTGCTGGAGCGCTATGAGCGCCCCCGCACCGCCGTTGTGCATCTCGCCAGCGGTGACACCCCGGCAATGAGGCGTTGCGCTCAGTTCGCGAAGCGGCCCTTCCAACCGAGGAGGGCCGTTCAAAGTCGCCGCTGAGCGAGAGAAGCAGTAGAAAGCCACGTAGCGGAACTCCTGCAACGCGGGCGCTGTCGATTGCTGTCGATTGCATGAGGCAGCGCCCGGCCAGCAAGAAGTTTACAGCCGTGATTGGCTCCTCTGAAATGAGTGGTCAGTCAGACAGTAGTGATTTGACGACTTAAACAGCCCTGGCCGGGGGCTCAACAATACCGGCCAACTAACTATGAACACTAACAATAACCATGCCAGCACCGACCAACCGCAGTTTCGCAACCGAGAGGAGGCGATTCAAGCGTTGATGGCTGCGAGCGAGGGCTTCAGTGAATTGCTCCTGAAGGCGTCCAGCATCGCGGCACTCTTGAAGAAGGCACCGCCCGCCCAGACCCATGGAAAAAACTAGTCGCTTGAGGCACACGATCAGCGGTAGAGGGCGCAAACCCTCCTGATCCAAGGGCTCGATTGGTCCCAGCTTGGCCTTTACCGGCTGAGCTGGGACTATCCTTCCATCGAACCCTCGGAGCAGCGACCCGAGCGTCCTCGGATCAACCCTTTTGGTCCCTCGTGAAGGATGGCTAACTTAAAGCTCTTTCCTCTGCGGCCCGTTTTTTGTCCGACGGCGCGCGAAAATCCGTGTTTTTACAGAGAGGAATGCGTTTTGCTGGGCGTGGATGGTAGCAAAAAAAGGGCCATTCTTAGCCTGCGAACCGCATCGGATTTGTGGGGACAAACAACTCGGCTCGCGACGCCGGCCATGGCCCTCGGGGATTGGGCGTTCTTTAATCACGAAGAGCTGCTGGATCCCGCTCCTGAATCGGGTGGTATCCCTAAAGATGCCCCTCGTGAGCGGGGGGTGACCGCAGGGAAAATAAAACGCACCGGGCGGATCGCGCGCAATCGAGATTTCACCCGGATTCCACGGAAAGGACCGGTTTGAAGAAACCAAGCCCGGAACGATCCTTCGCGCCGAGCGCCGCTTTCAGTCCCCGTGCTCCGCAGCCACCGGCGGCGGCGGTCGGGTCTGGATGTTGTAGGCGTCGATGTCGGTTTTCTCCTCCCCGTCCTGCCGCACGAAGCAAATGACCACATTGGTCGAGGGATCGTAGCCCGCGACCATCCTCGATTCCCTGCTCCCTTCCCACGGCTTGAACAGCTTGGCGGCGTCGGTCTCCGGCAGGAAATCGAACGGCACCTGGCGGAGAACCTCATTGTGGAGATCGCTGAGCACGCAAACCATCCCGCGCCCCCTCCCCTGATAGCCGTTCCAGGCGCAGGCGGCCATCCGGACCCCGTTGAGACGGATGAATTCGATCTGCTCGTCGCGGGTCTTCATTCGTGCCGGCAATCCTGGCCCTGCTGTTTCGGCATTTCGATGAAAATGGGTAAAGCGCCAGGTTCTCTGCGGAATGGTTCTACTTCGACGCTAACGAATCCGGCGGCGGAATGATTGAATCATTGTGTGAGGAGCGGTCGCTCCGCCGCTCTCCCCCAAACAACCCACTTTCGTGACCATGAGAATTCCTGCCTGCATCGTGGCGCTTGTCGCGCTCGGACACACTCTGCGCTCGGAGCCGGCAGCGCCGGCGGCGTTGAGCTTCGACGTGAAATCAATCCGGAGCGGGGCGTGGTCTGATCCGAAAACGTGGGAGCCGGCGCGTGTTCCAGCACAGGGCGAGCGCGTGCTCGTCAGCGCGCAGACGCGGGTCGGTTATGATGTCGCCAGCGAGGCGGTGATTCGGCTCGTCCAGGTCGCGGGGGAATTGCGCTTCGCGCGCGATCGCAATACCACGCTCAACGTCGGCCTGCTGAAGGTGCAGAACAGCGAGCGCTGTTCGGAGAGCGGTTTTCGGTGCGACCTTCACGAGGTGACCGAGGCCGGTGAGCCGAATGCGCTTCCATCCACAGTCATGCCGGGATTGGAGGTCGGCACGCTCGACGAACCGATCCCGGCGGAATTCACGGCGCGCATTCGCCTGCACTTTCTCGAGGGGATGAACAAGGACGACGCCCCCGCCATCAGCGCCTGTTCGGCACGGATGGATTTCCACGGCGCGCCGATGAGCCGGACCTGGGTGAAACTCGGCGCGGATGCCAAGCCGGGCGACGCGACGGTGACGCTCGCGGAAGCGGTCACCGGCTGGCGCGTGGGCGACGAGGTCATCGTCACCGGCTCGATCCACGAGGAGAATCTGCACCTTTACCGCAAGGGAGAGGCGAAGGCGCCGCCGGGGCCGCAGACGGAGGAGCGGGTCATCACGAAGATCGAGGGCCCGATGGTCACGCTCGACCGCCCGCTCGCGAATGCGCATTTCGGCAGCGGCGAATTCCGCAGCGAGGTCGCGAATCTTTCGCGCAACGTGATCGTCGAGAGCGCTGATCCGAAGGGCGTTCGCGGGCACACGCTCTATCATCAGTTCAGCCGCGGCGGCATCAGCTACGCGCGCTTTGCGCATCTCGGGAAAGAGGGCGTGCTGGGCCGGTACCCGATTCATTTTCACCTCGTCGAAGACACCATGCGCGGCAGCGGCGTGATCGGCGCGGCGATCGTGGACAGCGGCAACCGCTGGGTCACCATCCACGGCACGCAGTATCTGCTGGTGCGCGATTGCGTCGGCTACCGGAGCGTCGGCCACGGCTTTTTCATGGAAGACGGCACGGAGGAATTCAATCTCCTCGACCGCAATCTCGGCGTGCAGGCCGTCAAGGGGAAGCGCCTCCCGAAGCAGGTGCTCGGCTTCGATCCGAATGAAGGCGCGGCATTCTGGTGGGCGAACGGGCGCAATTCGCTGACGCGAAATGTGTCGTGCGAGAACGACGAATACGGCTTCCGCTACGACAGCCAGAGCACGCGCAGCTTTGATTCGCGCCTCGCCGTGCGCGCGCCCGGCGGCGGCGAGGAGAAGGTCGATATCCGCACGCTTCCGTTCTATCGCTTCGAGGCGAATGAAGCGCACACCGAGGGCGTTTATGGAATGACCTTCGCCGGCAACAATCAGCGCGGCGATCCGATCAGCAAAACGTCCGAACTGGCGGAGATCGACCGCACCGCGCCGGACACCCGTCATCCGCACATCGTCCGCGACGCGAAGATCTGGCAGGTCCACTACGGCCTGCGTCCGCAATTGCCAAACATGCTGCTTGAGCATGTGAGCATCGATCACGCGACCTACGGCATTTACCGCCCCGCCTTGGAAAACCACGTCTATCGCGACCTCACCATCGCCGCGACGACGAGCGAGCCCTTCAACCGCGGCATGGATGACGCGAGCACGCAATTCGGCCGGCTCACCGTCGATGGCCTCACTTTCCTGCACTGCTCGAATGACCTGGGCGTGCCGCTCATCCAGATGAGCGACAACAACGCGACCGGCCAGGCCGAAAGCCATTTCCGCAACGTGCGCCGGCTCGACTCCAAAGACGCCCGCCGCGCGCTGGTCAACCGCGGCGGCGGCGCGCGTGTTCTACCCATCACCGAGCGCGGCGTGCCCGTCTATCTCCACGATTTCTTCGGCCCCGGCCGCACTGCGAAGATCGCCAGCACCGCCGCCGCCGACCTCATGGCCGACGGCACCGCATGGCGCAAGGAGCCGCCGCTCACCGGCGACGAATCCATGGTCGCCGAAATCGGCCCCGTCGAATTTCCCCAGCTGCTCGATCCGGTGGACGACCTTGCGCCGGTGACGGTGATTACCAGCGCGCGGGTGCTTGGCGGCAAAATGATCGTCACCGGCATCTCGCATGACAACGGCGCAATCACCGCCGTCACCGTCAACGGTCAGCCCGCCGAGATCGTCTCCACGAGCGCCGGCGTCGTGGACTGGAAAATCACGCTCGACGCCGCGCCCGGCGGCAAGATCGTCGCCTCCGCCCGCGACGAGGCGGGCAATGTGGAGCCGACGGGGCATGAGATCGCCGTCCTCGACGCACCTGCGCCCGTGGCGCTGCAAGCGGCCGCATCGGTTCCGACGGGCGCAGTTCGGCCTTCCGAGCGGATTATTTGGTGACCCGCGTCGGTTGTCACCATTCCACATCAAGTACCAACGGAGCGTGGTCTGAAATCGCCAGTTCCGACGTGGAGCCGGCCAAGACGAGCCCGTTGATCCGGGGCGTGTATCTTGCCGCCGGTGGACGCAGCATCGGGCTGCAAATCGCGTGATCAATCCGAGAGGATCTTTGTCCGTTTTTGGAGATGAAACTCCAGTCCCCGCATGGCGACGGAACATACCAGCCCGCGGCCCGCAATCTCTGAAGAACGCGCCCTCCCGGTTTCGTCGGACGGTCGGGGTCACAATTCAGATCCCCAACAAACAGGATGCGCCGCTGGACGGAGGACAGGACGAGACCTTCGACTTCACGCCAATAGGTCTCCAGCTGCGCCCGGTCGCCATAAGCCGGGGCACGCAGGCCGACGACTTCGAGATCCCGTGACGGCAACAGCACGTGGAGGAAATTCGCCGTGGCCGCAGGTGTGGTCTGCGGAGCATTCAGATCCCCCGGAACCTGCGGCACCCGCGAAGCCATCAGAACCTGATTCTGCTTGGGGATGGGATCGGACACACCGCACGCCGACAATCCCAATTCCGCGAGATCCGCGACCAACCCTTTCCGGGATACCCCGTGAACGTACTCGTTCAGAATCAGTATATCAGGGACAAGGCTCTTCACCGCCTCAATGAAAGTGGCAGGGATCTTCCGTTCGAGGGTTTGGTGACCCAGGTTCCAGGCAACAATGCGCATAGTTATGACGATCTCTGGCAGTTTTCAATCAGCCCGGCAACGCGAGGTGCCGACCATGGCCAAGATTGCGGCCGCCCCTTGACGACACTTGCCTGACGTGTTCCGCCGGTCCGTTCAATTCCGACTGAAGCTCCTCGGGCTGCCATCGCCGTTTTTCCATTCCTTGATGAACTGATCCAAATTCAGGGTCGAGGCCTTTTGACGCTGGGCCAGTTGCTTGAGCCAGCGGCCGGCCCGCTTTTCCAGCGTGTCCCGATCCTTTTGAAAATAGCGGCTTTCGGGAGGCCGCGCGGCGATGTCCGTCAGGGTGTTGAAAACCGCATAGGCATTTTCACCCAGAGCGCTGCGGTAGCCGGTCAACCGCACACCAGTGTCCTGATTCAGGGCCTCGATTCCCTCCCGGCGGGCTTCGCTGTCGCCTTCGTTGAAAGCGGGCAGGTGCAACACGGCGGCGAGGGCGTGTTCGGACTGCTCCGCGCTCATGGTTACCGAACGCACGCTGCCGATGAAATCCGTAAACTCCCTCCAAAGCTGGTCGAGGCTGCGGGCCGTGATCTCCAGCTTCAGTTTTTCCAATGCCTCGGCGTTGTGCGCCGCCGTGAAGGTGGCAACCTTCTCCTCGAAGATGACCCCGTTGGAGCAATGCTGTCGGAGAAACCCGATGTCGAACCGCAGGGCGCGGGCGCCGTTGAAACTGTTCGTCACCCGCAGAAACGGCGTGAACGGGTCGGATTCGTCACCTTCGTTGCCCATGTAGTTGAGCACGTGGGTGCGGTGCATGAGGTCAATGAAGGCGTAGCTCAGCGTGCGCGGTGCGGAGGCACGCTTGGCTTCCCACTCCAGAGGCGCGATGCCGGGAAAGGCTTTCGCGCAAACTTCGCGCGCGATCTGCACAGCCTCCTGGTTGGTGACCACCTTGTAGTCCCGGCTGACGACGCCGAGCACCATGCCGTTGGCCGCGTTGAGCAAAGCCTTCTTGCCAGGCACGAGGACGCGGCCCCTGGCACCCACGGCTTCGATGGGAACCTGCTCCACCCCGAAAAGCAGGGACTCGACGGAAATGTCGCGGCTCATGATTGCCTCCTCGTCGAGAATGAGAATTCAGTTTGCAGCCACAGCACGCGAGAAGTGGCGGTGTCGCGGTGGAGGAGGGAGCGGAGTTTTTGGAGGATGATTTTCATGGTGTGCTGGATGTTCTGATCGTGCGGTCCACGAAAAACCGGCTCCAGGCCACGCTGACCATTGATCCATCTGTCCCGTCCCGGAGCCGGCTTTCCAGCCGCGCACACATCTAAACACGGCGCTCTGGACAATGGCTGTCTGACCCCTGAGGTTTCTTTGCGGATATTATCTTGAGGCTGCGAGACGATGGCGCTACGCGGACGGACATGCCGCGCCCGAGATCCCGAGTCCGCACCCCCAAGATTCAGCAATACTCCCGGCCGCCGTTGGCCCGGATGCTCCAGTTGCATCAGCAGCTCCAGGCGGGGAGTTTCCCGAACTGCCGGAAGCTCGCTGACGAACTGGAGGTTTCCACCAAGACGATCCAGCGCGACATCGACTTCATGCGGGACCAACTCGGGCTGCCGATCGAATACGACCAGCTCCACTTCGGCTTCATCTACACGGAGCCGGTGACGAGTTTCCCGAGCATCGAGGTCTCGGAGGGTGAGGTCATCGCGCTCTTCGTGGCGCAGAAAGCGTTGGAGCAATACCGCGGCACGTCGTTCGAGAAGCCGTTGAGAACAGCCTTCGAAAAGATCACCGAAGGGCTGAAAGACCGGATCGGATTCCAGTGGGGCGATGTGGATTCGGCGATTTCCTTCCGCGGGCTCGGCACAAGTGTCGCGGATCTCGAATTGTTCGAGGCGGTGAGCCGGGCGGTGCTCGACTCCCACGAGCTGGCCTTCGAATACAAGAAGCTCGGCGGCCCACGGCACGAAGCGCGGCGGGTGCAGCCCTACCACTTGGGTTGCGTCGAGAATCAGTGGTATCTCTTCGGCTTCGATCTGGCCCGGCAGCAACTCCGCACTTTCGCCCTGCCCAGGATGCGAGCGGTGAAGAACACCAAGATGCGTTTCCGGCGTCCGGCGGACTTCTCCATCGCCAAACATCTCGGCGACAGCTTCGGCGTCTTCAAAGGAAAGGCCCGGCATCTGGTGCGGATCCACTTCGATGCGTTCGCCGCCCGGCTGGTCTCCGAGCGCCAGTGGCACGCCTCGCAGAAGATGCGCCCCTTGGCTGGCGGTGAATTGGAGCTGAGCATGGAGCTCGGGAGTCTCGAGGAAATCGAGCGCTGGGTGCTCAGCTGGGGCGAACACGCGACGGTGCTGGGGCCTGCGGAAATGAAGCGGCGGATTCGGCGGGTGGCGGAGGCGATCCTTGGGAAGGGTTGACTGCTTCCGGCGAATTCACCGGAAGGTCTCAATCTTACGCGCCTGCGACGACCAGCTCGGGAGCGTCCATTGCAGCTGATGCCCGCAGGGATTTCAGCGTTTCAGGATCTTTGTAATGCCGCTTCAGCCCGCTCTCGGTCAGCGCCGACGCTGGAACGCACGTGATGAATTCGGCGAAGCTCTTCTCCACTCCTTCGCGCTGGAGCTGCTGGCCCTTTTTCGTCGCCCAGAACTCTTCCTCGATTTTCTCGAGGGCGCGCGCCGCTTCGTCGGGGCCAAGATCCTCCCGACGCGCGAGCAGCCACACCAATTCCGGATCGTGGGGGAGCGCCACAGGAAAGGGGACGAACGGAATCTTCACCTCTTCCTCAGCGACGGTGGGATCCACTTTGACCCGGCTGCTCAGCGTGCGGTCGGGCAGCGAGATCTCCACCGCGACGCCGGTTCCGTTTTCGTCGGGAGTGATGGCCACGTTCGCCTCGCCGAACTTCCCCGCCAACTCGCTCTGCAGGTCAGCCACCGTAGCCGCCTCGGCATCCGGTAGCGCACCCGTCTCGCAGAATTTCTCAAACGATTCGATGCTCTTCATCAGGCGGACCTCCTTGGCCACCTCGTCGTAGATCGCGCTGGCCAGGTGCGGATCCTTCGTTGCTTTTGGAAGCACCTTCTGGAGCAGCGAGAGGAACTGCGCCTCGTTCATTCCTTTGATTTTCATGGGTGATTTTCGGTTTGGATTTTGAAGGGGGCGAGTTTCTGGAGCTTCGCCTCTGAAAGAGCAAGGACTTCGCAGCACGAAATGCGCGGGGAAAATAGAAGGGCGTCGGCCCGTATTTGTCCGACCTCTCGTCTCAAGGTGTGTCCCGTGCGAAAAACCACGGTCATTTCCAGTCACTCCCGCGCCGATCCGATTCAGCCTATCCGCCCCACCGGCCAGTCCGACCGTGGGAATTTCTCTGGCCACGTGCAGCAATATCGAACAAACCTTCGAAGTTCCCAAAGCGGGAAAGCGGAATGAGAGGCCACCCTAAAACCAAAGTGTTGACGAACGGCACCCGCCGCTCAACTGCGGATCATGCGCAGATACTCGTCGTGCGGGCCGATCCAGAACCAGGT